>JAHEZC010000223.1 GCA_023251275.1 Parafilimonas sp.
GTGCACTGCCTGACGTGATAGCAGAAGCATCGGAACTTCCCGAATTACCATAAGCCGTCAGTTCGGGCTTTACTCTTCCGTCATAAGCAGGGCCTCTCGAACTGAATGACATCACTCTGTAAAATGTATCAACGCCGCCCACGGTAAGAATGTTTTTTGCCATTTTAAAATTTCCCGTAAGATTGGCAAAACCCCTGATGCCGCTGTATTGTCCGCCACCAGGTGTACCATTCCCTGAATTGCCAGCGGAAAAAATATGCAACAGCGAGGGATTTGATATAATACTTGAATCATAAGCCGCAGCGTCGCTGCCATAATAATTTTCGAGGTCAACACCATAAGAATGATTTTGAACAGAGATATCATACTGCTGGTATATAGCGTCTCCATCGGGCATTAACACTTCAAAATCAGATGAGGAAAGCAGCACTCCCGGGGCTATTCCTTTGCCACGAAAAAATGAATTGCCGCCTCCACCGATATACGTGCTCATAATCGTTGCATGGTCATCTGTAGTCGGACTGCTGATGGAAGTGGGCTTTATACGTCCTTTAAAATCAATATCAGTGGTATCGAACAGGTTTTCTTTCAAAGAAACCGTCATATCATTTGCACGTATGCCTGGATTGGCAGCCTGGAAAAGATTGATGGTATTCACATCAATAAGATAATCATCAATCACTGTTTCCGGCTTTGGAGAAACATCTCTTATCTCGATATTCAATACAATTTCGAGCGGCAGAATATTATGCTGTATAAAGCCAATATTTGTACGAATGAGGAACAACTGCACATCTTCATTTATTTTTATCAGCCTGATATCAGAGACATGCTGATTAACAAAGATTTTAAAAGCATTTTTATCTGACACTTTTACCAGAAAATTGTATGACGCGTTCTGTGGCAGCTTATCTTTTTTTCTGATAAATGAAGGCGAAAGCTTCCAGTTATTATTTGCAGCCAATACATACTGAAAATATGGAGCGGTTGCATGCAGGTTTGACGTATCGGCTAAGCGTATTGCATACCAATGCCTGTCAAATTTTCTAACTATTATGTCGTGATATAATCTTCTGAAAATGCTATCCGTTTCAGCATGAACCTTTACAAGATAGTATCCGCTCCGGGTTATCGCTGATGTTATTTCCTTTCCCTGGTCCCGGAAAAAAATATTTTGCTGTGAAGTGTCTGTATATGTCTCGACTATCTGCTTATCAATTTTCTCATCGGGAGTCTGCGAATAGCAAAAACTCACAGTTAGCAATAAAAAGCACAACATTACAGGATATTTCATTAGCCGTCAATTATTCATTCGTTTATAGTTACAATGCGGCAGGATAGCAATACTATTCAAAGTCCAATTTGGCGATTTTTTTATTAAGCACAAAAATTGTTTTTTAAAATTCAGGATAATTCCGCAATAAGCATCATCAATTGTCCAGCAGATCTGCAAGTTGCAGCAGTTCAAATTTTTTGTATTGCACTCGTGGAGTATCGAAGCATTTGGAAAGCTCTTCAATCAATGCCCGGATAACACGCTTATGCGTAAGCGGTTTAAAATATGATGAAGCAGCAGGCAGCATCATTCTTTTAAAATAATTCTCCACATCCTTATGGCTGAAAATCTGCCCGGTGGTAGCATCTACATAAAAATTAATTTTTTCCTGCGGTGAACCGGCATAGGTGGAAGGATCATAATCTTTATTAAAAAAAGCAATAACAAATTGTTTGGGAATATGGATTGCTCTGGCAGGAATATCAAGCAATTCGGCGAGTACAAGATATAAAATGCCATTGGAGATGGTATTCCCTTTTTTACTTTGAATAACTTTATGAATAAAAAAATCATCGGGATTGTTGTACGATACTTCAGTGCCTTTCAGGTTGTAATAATTATAGACAATACTTGTAATTACATTTGCCTGTTCCAGCGGAGTGAGATAGCTGTTGAGCTCGAGCCAGACATTGCGGCGTATTTTTTCTATCTCCTGTATTACCGGCGCTGTTTGCAGATCAGGATATTGAAATTTAGCCACAAGCAAAGCGCCAAACAACAGGTCGTGATAAGCACTGTCTCTCCATTCAGTAAGGTCTTTTAAAAGATCAGCATAATGCAGCCGGTGTATCAGCATTTCGATACGTTCCTGCACTTCTTCACGGGGCGAATTTTCCCAGAGATTTTCCAGGTTGGGAATAATTCCTTTACCATAATGTACAATACGCTCACTTACGCTAGTGAATACTTCTTCATCAGGATCATCAAGTAAATTGAATAATGCCGATATCTCACGGGTTTCATGCATAAAAAAGTACGATCATTAAATTTTAAATTGAAACTACAATTTTTTTTGAAAAAACAAACATCAAGTTAATACGGCTATAAAAAATATTTTCAAAGCAGCAGTAAAGAGCTGTTATCAAATTTAATACGGGTGACAAATGAAAAAGTTTATCGAAGGGAACATACTTTTATCCAACAAAATAACCTTCTCATAATGCTTTACGCAGAAATATATTTATTATTTACTGCCGGCTTTCTTTTTACCCGGAGTTTTATTGTACACAGGTTTAGCCTTTTTTGCAAAAGCATTGGGTATTTCTGCTTCAATCATTTTCTTTACATCTTCAAGTGAAATCTTAGCCAGTTCTTCGGCTGTGTATTTGGAACTATCTGCTTTGCGGCCTGGGTTTATCATTTTCTTTCCATATCTTATAAAAGGTCCCCAGCGCCCGTTTTCAATAGATATCTTTTCTTGCGGCCATTGCTGAATAAAACGGTTTGCTTCTTTATCGAGTTTTTTTTCAATGAGCTCTTTTATTTGCTCGAGCGACAGAGAATCTGCATTATAATTTCGAGGCACATTGATATACAATTCATCCCATTTGATGAAAGGGCCGAAACGTCCTTTACCTTTTGTAACAGGCTTTCCTTTATAATCGGTGAGCGGCGCATTTGCCTGCTGTTTCATTCCGATTAATTCAATTGCCCTGTCTAAATCTACCTGCAAAGGCTCTTCACCTTTAGGAAGCGAAATAAATTCATCTCCCCATTTTACATAAGGGCCAAAACGACCGGTATTGACAGATACTTCTTTGTTTTCATATTCTCCGAGGGTAAGCGGCAGCCTGAATAATTCCATTGCTTCATCAAGTGTGATGGTCTCAATACTTTGTCTTGCATTCAATTTAGCAAAACGCGGTTTTTCTTCTTCTCCCCCATCACCTATCTGTATCATCGGTCCGTACCGGCCCATCTTTGCAACAACGTTTTTCTTTGTCTGCGGATCAACCCCGAGTTTACGTTCGCCTTTTATTCTTTCCGCAGTTTCAATCGTATTCTCCACATCTTTTTTAAAGGGTTTATAAAAACCGTCCACCATTTTTGTCCATTGCTTTTTACCATCAGCTATTTCATCGAACTCTTCTTCGATCTTCGCAGTAAAGCCATAATCCATTACATCATTAAAATACTGGTTGAGAAAATCAGTTACCACAAGACCTAAATCTGTAGGAAATAATTTTGATTTTTCCGTGCCTGTTATTTCATGTTCCTTGTATTTTGATATATGATTGTTTTTAAGCACAAGTACACGGTATTCTCTTTTCACTCCTTCTTTATCACGCTTTTCTACATATCCCCTTTTTAAAATAGTTGATATTGTCGGTGCATAAGTAGATGGGCGGCCAATGCCCAACTCTTCCAGTTTTTTTACGAGAGATGCTTCTGAATATCTTGGTGCGGCACGTGTAAACCTTTCAATGGCTTTCATTTCTTTGAAATCTAATTGCTGACCTATCGTTAAAGGAGGTAACATTCCTTCTGTATCTTCTTCATCACTTACATCTTCTTCATCACGCCCTTCGTAATAAACTTTCAGAAAACCATCAAATTTTAATACTTCACCCTGTGCGGTAAGTTCAGCTCTGTTCGCAGATATTTCAATTTTTGCAATAGTTTTTTCCAGTTCTGCATCCGCCATCTGCGAAGCCATAGTTCGTTTCCAGATCAATTCATATAAGCGATTTGTATCGAAATCATTCACTGTTGCATTTTCCATATAGGTTGGACGAATGGCCTCGTGTGCTTCCTGTGCGCTCTCATTTTTGTTTTTGTATTTACGTACCTGTATATATTTATTGCCAAACTGTTTTCCAATCTGTTCTTTAATATCATTCAACACAGTAGCGCTTAAATTTACACTGTCTGTACGCATGTAGGTGATGTAACCGCTTTCATACAATTTCTGTGCAAGCAACATGGTTCTGCTCACACTGTAGCCAAGTTTACGGCTGGCTTCCTGCTGGAGTGTAGAAGTGGTAAACGGCGCCGCAGGAGATTTTTTTGCAGGCTTTACCTGTATATCTTTCACTGTATAAGCCGCACCTGCACAACTGTTTAAAAATTTCTCTGCATTTTCCGCCGTATTTTGTTTGCTTCCATCAGCTTTGAAAATTACATTTTTACCATTGATGTCTGATGCTCCGAAATAAGCTTCAATCTTAAAACTGCTGACAGACACAAATGCATTGATTTCTCTTTCTCTTTCCGCTATCAGGCGAACAGAAACACTCTGTACACGGCCTGCGCTGAGAGAATTGCCCATACTCATTTTTCTCCACAGTACAGGACTTAATTCGAATCCAACAATCCTGTCGAGCACACGCCTTGCCTGCTGCGCATTTACCAAATTCATATCAACGGTGCGTGGCTGCTGTACTGCTGATTGAATAGCAGGTTTGGTGATCTCATGAAATACTATACGCTTTGTTTTTTTCGGATCCAATCCAAGCACTTCGCACAAATGCCAACTTATGGCCTCACCTTCGCGGTCTTCATCTGTTGCCAGCCACACTTCACCGGAATTCTTCGTAAGTTGCTTTAATTCTTTTACTACCTTTTGTTTTTCATGAGGCACAATATACCTCGGTGCATAATTATTTTTGATATCAATCCCCATATCATCTTTTTCAAGATCGCGAATATGTCCATAGCAACTTCTGACTTCGAAATCCTTACCCAGAATTTTCTCTATCGTTTTTGCTTTCGCAGGTGATTCTACTATCAATAAATTTTTTGCCATTCGGGTTTATTAAATTTTATGTGACCGGCTCCTGTGATACGCTGCAGCTATTGTTCCTTCGTTGTCCAACAGTTCAACAGCCTGAAAATTATTATAACAGTTAGTAATCAAATTAGTTTAGCTATGCAAATGTCAGGTTATTACTCAAAGTTTTATTCTTAACAATTCGTCATTAAACGCGTTTTCAATTTGTGCAATATTAAAGCAATCGGCGAAAACAAAAAATGTTAAAAGAAAATGCCCATCATTTTTTTTCTTACTGTGGCATATAATTCGATTTGCAACAAGTATAAAAATTATAGTCTATGAAAAAGATTTTACTCTCCGCATTTTTATTGGCCA
>JAHEZC010000224.1 GCA_023251275.1 Parafilimonas sp.
GCATACACGATGCAGAGCAGTGTATTTATCAACAACAGCAACGGTACATTCACAGGAAAAGCCCTGCCCGTCGAAGCGCAGTTCTCACCGATGTTTGGGATAGCGGCGGATGATTTTGACAAAGATGGAAATATGGACATACTGATGGGCGGCAACTTTTACCAGTCAAAGCCTGAAGTGGGCATTTATGATGCATCTTATGGCTTGCTGCTTAAAGGTGATGGCAAAGGAAATTTTGTGTCGGTGAAAGCACAACAAAGCGGGATTAAGTTTCGTGGCCAGGTAAGAGATATTGGCTTGATAAAAGTGAATAAAAAAAGTACCGTATTATTTGCTTTGAATAATAATGCTCCGATATTGTATGATTGTAATAAACGATGAAAATGTTCAAAAGCGAACAAAGTGTACAAAAGACTGACACAACTAAAGCTAAAAAGATATTCTAATGCTTATTGCGAAAAATAAAAATATTATTCATCCATAAAAATAAAAAATTATGCCGGGAGATTCATTAAACATCAACAACAAAGCAATGGCACAAAATACTTTTGATGCTATCGTAATAGGCTCTGGTATCAGCGGTGGCTGGGCAGCAAAAGAGCTGACTGAAAAAGGTTTAAAAGTTTTGATGCTTGAACGTGGACGCGACTTTCAGCATATAAAGGATTATAAAAATGCAACGAAAGATATCTGGGAATTTCCACATCGGGGCAGGGAAACACAGCAGCAGAAAAAAGACATGCCGGTAATATCAAGATACTGGGCTATGTATGGCACCGCAGCGCAGGAACAGATCATGGACTACTGGACCAATGAACAGGATTGCCCTTATGTGGAAATAAAACCATTTACATGGTGGCGCAGTTATCAATTGGGTGGTCGTTCTATTTTATGGGGAAGACAGAGCTACCGTTGGAGTGATCTTGATTTTGAAGCAAATGCAAAAGATGGTATTGCGACTGACTGGCCAATCCGTTACAAGGATCTGGAAAATTGGTATGATTATGTAGAAACTTTTGCAGGTATCAGCGGCTCCAAGGAAGGATTACAGCAATTACCCGATGGACAATTTCTGCCACCTATGGAATTGAACTGCGTGGAAAAAGATATTGCAGCAAGAATAAAAGAATATTACAAAGGTCAGCGGCACATGTTTATTGGCCGTGTGGCCAATCTTACTGCCCCGATCAATGGCAGAACACATTGCCAGTTTAGAAACCGCTGCTGGGAGGGTTGTCCTTTTGGTGGATATTTCAGTACACAGTCGTCAACATTGCCTGCTGCCATGAAAACAGGTAATCTTACTGTTCGCCCCTGGAGTATTGCTACGAAAATTTTATATGATAAAGATTCTAAAAAAGCTAAGGGCGTAGAAGTATTGGACGCGGAAACAAATAAAACGTACCAATTTTATTCAAAAATAGTTTTCCTCAATGCATCTGCTTTGAATTCTGCATGGGTATTATTTAATTCTGCAACAGATATATGGCCTGGTGGTCTCGGCAGCAGCAGCGGTGAATTAGGACACAATGTGATGGATCATCACTATATGCTCGGAGCACAGGGATCGTTTGAAGGATATTTAGACAAATATTATTATGGCAGAAGAGCAAATGGCTTTTATATCCCGCGATTTGCAAACCTGTTTGGTGATAAAAGAGATTTTCTTCGCGGATATGGATACCAGGGTTCGGCAAGCAGGCAAAACTGGAATCAGGATGTGGCAGAACTCAGTATCGGTGCTGAATTCAAAGAGGCTTTAACAGAGCCGGGAGGATGGAATATTGGGGCAACTGGCTTTGGAGAAATATTGCCTTATCATGAAAACAGGATCATGCTTGATAAGAATAAAAAAGATAAATGGGGGCTGCCTGTGCTCGCAATGGATGCAGAACTGAAAGAAAATGAATTGAAAATGCGAAAGGATATTGTGAGGGAGTTGGTTGCCATGTTTGAAGTGGCAGGCGTGAAAAATATTACTACATGGGACAGCGATAAATATGCTATCGGCCAGGGCATACACGAGATGGGTACGGCGAGAATGGGAAATGATCCTAAAAACTCTGTCTTGAATGCACATAACCAGGTGTGGGATGCTTTAAATGTTTTTGTTACTGATGGCGCCTGCATGACATCAGCAGCATGTCAAAATCCTTCTCTTACTTATATGGCCTTAACCGCAAGAGCGGCAGATTTTGCAGTCAGAGAATTGAAAAAAGGAAACCTGTAAACGAGTAATATTTTCAAATTTCGAAATTGTTAAGTGAATAATGATACAGCTTAAATCCTGTAATCGCTTTCTTAAGAAATCTATTCCCGAATCATTTCCTTCCTTTCCTTCTGAATGTTTAACAGAAGTCTAAATATATTATAGAATGTTATAAAGATTCCAGTGCTTTTGAATGAGAAAAGAATTCTCATGTTCTTTTTTATTATGTTTGACAAATTTCCTTTTACGCTTTACGCCTGAAATTTTAGATATTGAACTTTATTTCGTGTAAGCAAGGTATAAGGATCGTAAATTTTTATAAGATTTTCAGAAGATATCCGTTAATTCATAAACAACACTCGTTGGAAACTAATATAAGAACTATAATTAACTCGAAAGTTTCAGGAATTAGTTTTATGATGAGTGTGATTTTTGTTTCTGCTCTTTTATCTTTTAATATTACCCATGCACAGCGGCTATACATAAATGCTGCAGGCGGAATGATGAACTATGCCGGCGATCTGCAGTCAAAACATTTCACTTTTCAGCAGGCGCATTTGGCGCTTGGCTTTGGATTAAGCTACAAGTTAACGGGGCATATTTATGTGAGCACCAATTATATGTTTGGTAAGGTAAACGCTGATGATAAATATTCTACCGATTTCAAAAAACGTAACCTTAATTTTTCCAGTAATATACAGGAAGGAAATTTAGTGATTGAGGGAGATATTTTTGATATAACAAAAAATATTCCCGCAACACTTTATATATTCGGAGGCGCCGGGGCTTATCATTTCAATCCATATACTTTCGATACGGCAAGAAACAAAGTTTTCCTGCAACCTTTGGGAACAGAAGGCCAGGACCTGCCTCAATACCCCGAAAGAAAAAAATATTCACTTACACAATTCAATTTAGTCTATGGCCCTGGTATCAAATATGCTATCACACCGCAATTTATTTTTGCATTTGAAATAGGTTTCCGGACTTTATTTACCGATTATCTTGACGATGTAAGCACGACTTATCCTGACCAGGCTGTGCTGCTGAATGCAAGAGGCCCGCTTGCTGCGAAGTTATCGTTTCGCGGTGACGAACTGAACCCGCCTACAACCATACGTTCTGATCGGCAAAGAGGAAATACAGGGAGAAATGATACCTATTATTTCTGCATTTTTAAACTGTCTTATGGATTGCATTTCGAAGGAGGTAGCGGGAGACATTTCTCATCAAAAATCAGGAGACAGTCTGAATGCCCTAAAAAGGTTTTATGAAAATATTCTAAACAAAAACTGCTGATCTTCACTTTTTCATTTAAAATTTTCAATTCCGGTTCAGGACATTTAGTAAGATATTGTTCCTGTTAAGACATATCTTCCCCGTAAAGATTGCTATTTTGCAATTCAAATTTTTCAGGCGCATATTTACCTGTTATGATATATTCCTCATTGGAAGATTGCATTATTGACCTCGAAAGAAACGGCCACCTTGTCCGCATAAAAGAGGAAGTTGACCCATTCCTTGAAATGGCAGCCACTCACTTGCGGGTACATGAACAAAACGGCCCGGCTTTATTATTTGAAAATGTAAAAGGAAGCTCATTCAGAGCAGCTTCCAATATTTTCGGAACAATTGAACGAAGTAAATTTATTTTCCGGCATTCTTTTCAATTAGTGCAGGAACTCATTCAGCTTAAAGAAAATCCAATAAAAGCCTTGAAACATCCTTTTAAAAATTTCAAGGCAGGATTAGCAGGTTTAAAAGCATTCCCTTTAAAAAATCCAATACACAAACCGGTTTTGGCGCGGCAGATTCAAATAAGTGATCTTCCCCTCATTCAGCATTGGCCTGAAGATGGGGGCGCATTTATTACGTTACCGCAAGTTTATACAGAAGATGTGAACCAACCCGGAATTATGCATTCGAATCTCGGTATGTATCGCATACAATTAAGCGGTAATGATTATCAATTGAACGTGGAAGCCGGATTGCACTACCAGTTGCATCGTGGAATCGGGGTGCATCAAACAGCAGCAAATGCAAAGGGGATTCCATTGAAAGTAAGTGTATTTGTTGGTGGCCCGCCATCACATACATTGGCAGCCATTATGCCTTTGCCTGAAGGCATGAATGAAATCAGCTTTGCCGGAGTCTTGGGTGGAAGGAGATTCAGATATGTTTACCTGGACAATTTTTGTATAAACACGGATGCCGATTTTGTGATTACCGGGGAAGTGCATCCTTTTGAAAACAAACCGGAAGGCCCTTTTGGTGACCATTTAGGTTACTACAGCCTGCAGCATCCTTTTCCACTAATGCATATCCACAAAGTATATGCACGAAAAAATGCTATATGGCCATTTACTGTGGTGGGCCGTCCTCCCCAGGAAGATACGAGTTTTGGGGAATTAATTCATGCGTTGGCAGGCAATGCACTTCAAAGCGAAATTCCCGGACTTAAGCAGGTTCATGCAGTTGATGCTGCCGGCGTACATCCGTTACTGCTTGCACTTGGGAGTGAGCGTTATACGCCTTACATGCCTGTAAAACAACCTGCTGAACTTTTGACCATCGCCAATCATATCCTCGGAACCGGGCAACTAAGTCTTGCAAAATTTCTTTTTATTGCTGCGGATGATACAGAACAACTTTCTGTGAATAATGTGCAAAAGTTCTTTGAATATATATTTAACAGGATTGATCTGAGCCGCGATATACATTTTTATACCAATACGACAATTGATACATTGGACTATTCCGGGGATAATTTAAACAGCGGAAGCAAAGTTGTTTTTGCTGCTTATGGTGATATAAAAAGGAATCTTTCTGCGGAGATACCGTTGGGCTTAAAAGACTTGCAGCATTTTCTGAATCCTGCAATAGCCATGCCCGGTGTTGTATGTCTGCAGGCAAAAAAATTTGCTGATTATAATTTAGCCGGGAAAGAAATGGATATGCTCAATGAGGAATTAAAAGATCATATTTCATCGTTGCAGGAAATTCCATTAATTGTCATCTGCGATGATTCTGATTTTATAACCGCTTCATTCAGAAATTTTTTATGGGTCACATTTACCCGTTGCAATCCGTCGCATGATATATACGGCATTGATAGTTTTTATGATCACAAGCACTGGGGATGCAGTGGCCCGCTGATCATTGATGCGAGAATTAAGCCACACCATGCACCACCACTTGAAAA
>JAHEZC010000225.1 GCA_023251275.1 Parafilimonas sp.
GCTCATGGCCATAGCTCCGGCAGAAGTTCCGGCGATCACAAAATTTTCGAGTGCATATTTTTTTTCAATAGTTCTCAAAAATTCAGTTCCTCCGAATACGGCAGTAAGGCGCATCTGGTTGCCGCCGTTGAACATCGCGCAGTTGCATGCTTTTATGCGCTGGAGGTACCCGTTTTCGAGAGCATGCTCACGGGTGCGGATATGCATCACGCCGATATTGGTGCAGCCTATCTTTCCAAAAGCATTGAGATAGTTATTACCTACTTCGTAAGGAATGGAAGATGCAGTTGTAATGACTTCTATTCGTGCTTCCGGCCCGCCGGCTTCTTCTACGATGCGGCGAAGAATGCCCAACTCAAAAAAGTTGAGATTATGGCGATGTAATTCTTCTATCTCTTCGCCTGATCCTTTATCTTCTGCACCGCCGATTGCGATTATTTTTCCTTTGGGAATGCTCATGCCTGTGTATGCTGGTTAAGCAAATATAAGAGAACAGGTCTTATAGTGTTGTCTAATAAATACGCACATGTCTTAATAAAATAATGTGCATTGCATGATGGCTTTGCTTCTATTTCTCAGGTTTGTCGTTTATGGTTTGTCGTTTGTGGTTGTTCAGTTTCAGCAATAGTTTCGGCAGATAAGAATTTTTCACCAGTTGATGCTGCATTCAACTGCATTTCTTCCGGACTTCTTTCTTTTTTTTTCTTCACTCATTTCTATTGCTGTTCTAATTGTTTGTAATAATTATTCATTACGAACCATGCTTTTTTCTTTAACCCTTTATCACTGAGCAGGCCTTTCATGTTCCAGCCCTGCTGGTAACGGGGATTCAATCTTCCGGGAGATCGAAAATCAGCTAATACCCAGGGGCAGGTTCCTCTTAAAAATGGAATGCGTTTCAGCATGGTGATCTGCTCATGGTAAAGCTGTTCCTGCCGTTCCTCACTCCATGAACTGTTTGTATCCGCAGCACCGTGATTGCCATACAATGCTTCTCCGCCAAATTCTGACATAATGAGCGGTTTATGAAAGGGATTTTCCCATTCCATTTCTTCCGGCTTTACTTTCCAGGGCACATACCATCCGAGATATTCATTCACACCAATTACATCAAGCGTATTACTCAATGAGTCATCAATGATTACTTTATTGCCCTCATACTTCACATGATTAAAAGCAGAAGTAATAAGACGCGTACTATCCAAACTTCTTGCATAATCAGCCATCGCTGCAAGCACATTGTTCCTGCTTTCAGAAGGAGCCGTTTCGTTGGAAAGGCTCCACATAATGATGGCACAACGATTCTTATCTCTTGTAATCATTTCGTTGAGCATAGTATCCGCTTTATTTAATATCGCCGGATTGGTAAACTGGATATTTTGCCAGAGCGGTATTTCTTCCCACAGCATCATACCCATTTTTTCTGCCAGTCTTACCGTATGCTCATTGTGCGGGTAATGTGTCAGCCGTACAAAATTGCAACCCAGTTCTTTTGCCCATCCTAACAGCATTTGCGCATCTGATTCCGACCATGCCCTGCCTGCACGCTGCGGTACTTCTTCGTGAATATTGACACCTCTTAAAAAAACAGGTTTGCCATTCAGTAAAATGTCTTCGCCGTTTACTTCTATGTTCCTGAAACCAATAGCCTCATGAATGGAATCTGTTTCACTGCGGATAATTACTTCATACAATACTGGATTCTCCGGCGACCATAATATTGGCTTTGTATCAATGCTGATCAATGCTTTCCCGGTTGTGTTGGTAAATGTGTTGTAATTAATTTTCAATGCGGGTATCTGCACCGATACTTTTTGTACGCCCGATGAACTGTCAAGCTGTATCCATCCATCAATTTTATCTGTGCTGCTTTTTTTAAGCTGGATGAAATAATCTCTTATGAGGTTCAGAGGTGTTTCTACAAGATACACATCTCTTGTAATGCCGCCGTAATTCCACCAGTCAAAATTCAAAGCGGGTATGTCATCGGGCTTTCGCTGGTTACTTACGCGAAGGATAATTGAATTGTTGCCGTCTTTTATTTTGCCTGTTACCTCAAACTGAAAAGGAGTAAAACCGCCCTCATGGCTGCCAAGCTTTTCATTGTTAAAATATACATCGCACAAATAGTTAACAGCCCCGAAATACAGAAAGTCTCTTTTGTCTTTTTTTTGCTGATGAATAAAAGTTTTTTTATACCACACTGTGCCTTCATAGTATTTTAATTCGGCCTGTTGTGAGCTCCAATCGCCGGGCACATTCAAGCTAACAGCATCATTAAAGCCGTATTCATAAAAATCGAATTTGCCGGATGGCTTCTGATCTTTCCATACGGGTTTCCAGCTTCCTGCACCTGCATCAAACGGGTCAATAATGATCTGCCATTTCCCGTTAAGGCTTGTGAAATTTCTTCCTTGAACATTTGTGAGAAATGCCTGTGCATGCAATGGATATAAAGGAGGCAAAATGCCGGAGCAAATAAGCAGGATAATTTTAAGGGTATGTTCAAATGACAGATGTTTTGAAATATGTTTAATTGCATTATCAGAACATTCACGTTTTCTTTTTTCCGGAATTTTCTTCGTCTTATTTTCTATTTCGGTCATTCAATAAAATTAAGTCCTTTCATGAATAATGTTTTACAGTAAAAACTCTTCAGCATTCTCAGGATGTACTATATGCGTTTCAGCGCTGGGATACGCATTGGTGAATGCCCTGCTGACATTCGATTTTGTTTTGATATTCCATTTACATTCAAAAGCTGTTAGTTTGCTATTGCCATCTTCGATATAATCCACTTCCTGTTGTGCAAGTGTACGCCAGAAAAAACGGCTTACATATTTTTCTTTGGTATGAAGATATTTCAACCTTTCACTGATGAACCAATTTTCCCAAAGGTGACCAACATCCTGCCGGAGGTTTGCCGGATTGAATTGATTGATGACTGCATTACGCAATCCGTTATCATAAAAATAAATCTTATAGCTTTTTTTCAATTCATTCCTGAGGTTGCGGCTGAATGCAGGCAAACGGTAAACAATAAAAGCCTTTTCCAGAAGGTTGATATATTTTTCAACTGTTTCTGCATTTAATCCGCATAATTGCGCCAGTTCATTGTAGCTGATAAGTTGCGCCACCTGGAATGCCAACGCCTGCACTAATTTTTCAAGCTTATCGGGTTTTTGAATGCGTTCCCATGTGAGAATATCTTTATACAAATAACTATCGGCTAACTGTCTTAAAATTTCTGATTCATTACCGGGTGTTACTACTACTTCGGGATAATAGCCATAAATCAACCGATGTTGCAACAATCTTTTTTCTTCAATCAAACTTGTATGACTCACCATTTCTCCAAATGAAAGAGGATACATGTGGTATTCCCATTTGCGTCCTGTTAATGGCTCATTTATTTTATTGGCTAATTCAAATGCCGATGAACCGGTAGCAATCACTTTCACATTTTTAATATTATCAGTAATTAATTTAAGGCATATACCGATATTGTGAATACGCTGTGCCTCGTCAATGATTATTGTTTTATTTTTCCCGCCAAGTGTTTTCAGCTTCGTGGAAGTGGGATGTTCGAGCAATGTTCTTATATCAGTTTCATCGCCATTCCACCATGCTGTGGGTTGTTTAAACTGAGATTGAATAAGCTGAAGGAAAGTGCTTTTCCCACATTGACGCGGGCCTAAAATGATGATTACCTTTTTATCATCCAGTTTTTTTTCAATGATTGCTGAAAGTGCCCTTTTTATCATTTTTTCGGATATAACCGTAAAATTAGTAGATATTTATCGGATATAACCGGGATTTTAATAGTTTTTTACTTATTGCACTTTCTTCAGCTCACCTTTTTGGCCTGTATTGATGAACCATGCTTTTACGACATTTCCTTTATCGTCTGTTTCAAATTCTATCTGCCTGTCAGTGCCATCGGCATAAAAGAATTTGGTGTTTGATTCAGGTTTCAACTCAATATCGGGAGTACCTTTCCTGTGCCTGAAAAGCTTGCCATCTTTCTTTATGAATTCGAGTGTGAGAAATGCAGTGTATTCTCCAACATAATGATCACGCAAAGCCATATCAATTTTCACTTCTTTATGTTCATAAGGCAATATTAATGGCTCGTTGAAAAGAATTGACTCGACTGATGCAGCAAGCAGCCGGCTGTTTGATTCATTATTGGAAAGAATGATGATAGCTTTATTGCTGTCCACAAAGCGGGTGATATAAGTACTGTACCCTGCCCATCCGCCACTATGCGAAATAATTTTACCTCTTTCCGAATGCGGCTGCACATCTACCCCAAAACCATAATAGTCTGAAGTATCTTTGGGGGAAGTTTGTACCAGGGGCGCAAGCATTTCATCCAATGTTTTTTTGCTTACAAGCTTATCCGTATATAAGGCCCGGTCCCATTTGAAAAGATCAGAAGTAGTAGAGTTTACGCAACCATCGCCCACAATTCCATCAAGCCAGTAAACAATATCCAAATCGGGCAACTCATCTGGTAATGTATAGCGCATAAGGCTATCCGAATAGGTAAACCCCAACGCATAATTATCAGGAATTTTTTTTGTTGAGCGCCGCGTGTTATAAACAAATGTATGTGTCATACCGAGCGGCTGAAAAATATTTTGCGCAAGAAAATCATTGTATGAAATGCCGGAGACTTTTTCTATAACTGAACCGAGCAGTGCATAACCTGTATTACTGTATTCCCATTTTGTCCCGGGCTTAAAAAGAACAGGTGATTTTTCTTTCGCAAGAAAAGCGATCATATCGTTATTGAAAGCGATCTTTTTGTGATCCCATTTTTTATCCATCACTTCCATATAATCCTGAAGTCCCGAAGTATGAGTCAGGAGATTGCGAATCGTAATATGATGATAAGGCAATTGAGGAAAAAATTTTCTTAGTGTATCATCCAAACTCAGCAACCCCATTTCTTTCAGTATTAAAATTCCCATAGCAGTGAATTGCTTTGATACGGATGCGAGTTCAAATACCGAACTATCATTCAGCATACGCTTAGAATCATAGTCGGCAAAGCCATACGCACCGTGGTAAATCACATTGCCTTTATCAGCCACAAGTACATCACCATTAAATCGAAAATATTTTGATTGCCCGCTTATAAATGAATCTATCAGATTGGAAATGTTATCCTGTGCATACAAGTTAGCGGGAAGAAGAAAAAGAAATAATGTTTTTTTGAAATGATGCGTCATCCGATTGTTGATTTAATATGCACGTATTATTTGTTTAGTATGGAGCGTGTTTTTGGGCAAGTATTTATTTTTTTCGTTCATAATTATTCCCCGGGATGATAAGTTTTTTCTGCATGCTTTAATACATCTTCTTTATAAAACAATACCTCTTTAAACTGCCCTTTGC
>JAHEZC010000226.1 GCA_023251275.1 Parafilimonas sp.
GGATGCTCCTTATCTTTCACCGCATCAATGGCATTCACTATAATATTGATGAGTACCTGTTCAATTAAATTGGTATCAACCTCGAGCATCAGGTCAGGGTCCTTTAAAATAATTTCAAGTTCTATGTTCTTTTGCCCGAGTGTAGGCTGCATGAGATGATGCAGGTTTTCAAACATATCCCTCACATATACTTTCTTTACATTGAGCGTGGAAATCTTGTTCAGGTTGCGATAAGTTTCTGCAAATTTCAGGAGCCCTTCACTCCTTCTTTTGATAGTATTCACTCCAAGTTCGAGGTCTTCAAAACCGGCCATATCTTCTTCTCTCACCCTGTCTCTTGCACTGGTCAGCCTGTTTTTCAGCGTATCGGCAAGCGAAGAAATAGGCGCTACGGAATTCATGATCTCATGGGTCATTACGCTCAACAGTTTCTGCCATGCCTTGCTTTCTGTTTCGTCAAGCGCTTCGTTCACATTCTGAAAAGCAACGAGCTTGTATTTTTTTCCTTCTGTTTGAAAAGCCGTTGCAGATAACAACACTTTGAATGAGTTTTTATCTATATGAGCCGTGCTGATAACACTTTGACCCAGCGGTAACGACATAATTTCATGATACAAATTCCAGTCTCTTTTTGATAAGGAATGAATGGTTCTTAAATAAGGAACCTGCATCAGTTTTTTCAGTGACTCATTCATCCAGACCACTTCACCGCTTTCTAGCTCATACGAGAGAATACCCGTGTCAACGAGTTCGAGAATTTTCTGCAGGTATTGGTATTGTGTCTCCTTTTCCTTGCTGATCACTTTGAGCGTAGTATTGATCTCATTGAAACCCTTTCGCAATGGCTGTAATTCAAGCGGGGCATGCTTTTCATCGAAATAACGGGAAAAATCGCGGTAGTGCACGCTTTCAACAAACTGCTCCACCTCCTCCTGTGCCTTTTTATGAAAACGAAAGAAATCTGCTATTTGAAAAATAATTACAGGTACTACGATCAACTCATACACATACCATCCGGTACCCTTCACCAGGAGAAAGCAAGCCACAGTTATGGTGATACATATCAACACAACCTTTACCATTATACTCCATTCGTAACGCTTGAACATAAAAGTCTGATACTTGTACTTCTTCTCCTGCAGCAGAAGTCCGGCTTTAATAATTGATTGAAATGTAAACTCTTTATTTTGGTGGAAAATAACTCATTTTTTTTTTGCCTTTGGGTATTCAGGATTTATATGTCATACTTGCTCAATCTTCTGTACAAGGCAGTCCTTGTAATACCCAGCTCTTTTGATGCTTTTGTGATATTGCCATTATGCTTTTCAATCACACGCAAGATAGTGTTCTTTTCAATTGTACTGAGTTTCATATCATCCGTTTCAACTACTTCTGGTGCGGGGGCTTCTATTGGAGAAAAAATAAGGTCTTTTGCCTGGAGCACTTCTCCTTCGCTCATGATGATGGCTCTCTCAATAGTATATTGCAATTCACGTACATTTCCCGGATAATGATATTGCAGCAATTTATTCATGGCAGATTCATCGAAGCTTAATGTAGGTTTCATGTATTTATCGGAATAGATTTTGGCAAAATGTTTTGCAAGCAGCAGCGTATCATCATCCCGTTTACGCAAGGGAGGTACTATTATTTCTACCGTATTAATGCGATAAATCAAATCTTTTCTGAAACGGTTTTCATTGGCAAGCTCGCTTAAAGGCACATTGGTAGCGCAGATCAAACGGATGTTAACCGGTATAGGCGTATTTTCCCCCAGCCTTGTAATCTGACGATTTTGCAAAACGGTCAGCAACCTGGCCTGTTGCGATAAACTGATATTTCCAATTTCATCGAGAAATAATGTGCCCTCACTTGCTGCTTCAAAACGTCCGGCCCTGTCTTCTTTTGCATCAGTAAAGGCGCCTTTTTTGTGCCCGAATAATTCACTTTCAAAAAGAGTTTCCGTGAGTGCGCCCACATCTACTTTTACAAAAGGCTTCCCTGCGCGCAGTGATTTCTGGTGAATAGCTTTTGCAATCAGGTCTTTCCCCGTCCCGTTTTCACCCAGGATTAAAATATTTGCATCGGTTGGAGCAATCTTATCAATCTTGTAAAAAATATCTTCCATTGCCTCACTTTCACCTAAGAGTTCCTTGCCGATGATACTATCGTTTTTAAATGAAATTTCTGATTTGCTTTTTGCAAGTCCCTTCGCTTTCAAAGTATCTT
Organism: Parafilimonas sp.; assembly: GCA_023251275.1. Classification (GTDB taxonomy): domain Bacteria; phylum Bacteroidota; class Bacteroidia; order Chitinophagales; family Chitinophagaceae; genus JAHEZC01. Next base: position 2,230 of record JAHEZC010000226.1, read on the forward strand.
CAATGGTAGCAATGAGCTTTTCATTGTGCCAGGGCTTTACCACAAAATCTGATGCTCCTTCTTTCAGTGAACGCACAGCGAGATCAATATCACCGTAAGCAGTGATCATAATAACCGAAACATCTGGAGTCAGTTCTTTGATTCGCTTAAGCCAGTAAATGCCTTCATTGCCTGTATTTATGGATGCCCGGAAATTCATGTCAAGCAACACAAGGTCAAAGGACTGTTTTGCCAGGAGCGATGGAATATTCTCCGGTGTTTTTTCCGTAACTACTTCCCGCACTTCTGTTTTTAATAATAATCGCACCGCAGTGAGCACATCTGTGTCGTCGTCAATTGCGAGAATGGAATATTTTTTCAGGTTCATAACAAAATAAGGTCGTTAAGTCATTAAGTCAAAATAGTCATCAGGTCAATAGTCATTAAGTCAATAAGGCATTGAGGTTGTTGCAAGCTCATTATTTCATTCCCAATGCCAAATCAAAATTAACCTGCAAACTTACTTCAACTATAAATATACCAATCCTGCAATTTCATTGATAATGAATGTTTTTGAAAAATTGCTTCAAAATTATTGTTATGATAGCGAACACAAATTGTATCAAAAACGAACAGAATAAGCCGTTAAAAATTACGGGCAAAAAAATTCCGGCCTGTTTCAAAGACCTTCACGTGGATGGCTGATTAATTTCTGAAAATGAAGCCATTTCCATAAAAAATATTCAATGATTTTTACCATGTAACAATTGCGTACACAAACTGTATCAAAACCGAACACTTTCTAATTTGTTGTGTGCACAAGTGATTGTTTTTCAATACACAACCTTTTTGGCACTACTATTAGAATACTTATGGCAGCAAAGTTTCTCTTGTGCAATTAAAACCTGGTGTTTCTACACCGGGCTTTTTAAAAGTGAAAGCATCAGAGGCCAAAATAGCGGGGAAATTTGTAAAACGAGGCAACTGATAATCAAAAAAGAAACTTAACAATAAAACAAAAACCGTGGACAGAGTAATTAAGAAAAAGAAATGGGGCACTAAACGAATACTTACAATAGCAGGAATTGTGGCGTTGGTGGCATTGCTTGCAGCAAGTTATTATTATACTTCAGGCGGTTCCAAATTAAATGTAGAAACGGAGCGGATTACTATCAGTGAGGTAAAGAAAGGAACCTTCCAGGAATTTATCCCTGTAAATGGCGTAGTGTTGCCCTTAACATCTATTTACCTTGACGCTACCGAAGGCGGACGTGTAGAAGAGAAATACGTGGAAGACGGAGCCGTGATGCAAAAGGGTCAGCCAATTCTGCGTTTATCGAATACTGATCTTTTGATGAACCTGATGAGCCAGCAAAATGTGGTATATAATACATTAACCCAGATGCAGATCAACAGCAACGCCGCGCAGCAAAATACGGTAAGCAAATTAAACCAGATGGCAGATGTGGAAAGCCAGCTAAAAGAAGCTGAACGTATTTACAATCTTGATAAACATTTATTTGAACAAAAGGCAATCGGATCACAGGAATTAAAAAAAGCAGAAAACGATTATAACTATTTGTCGGAAAAGAAAAACCTCACCGAACAAATACTTCAAAAAGATTCCGTTTCACGTGCACAGCAGGAAGCTCAAGACAAGCGGTCTTATCAAGGCTCACAGGAAGCGTTGAATATAATGCAAACAAAAGTGGGTGACCTTATTGTTCGGGCGCCTGTTGATGGTCAGCTTACTTCTTTGGATGCAGAAAGAGGCCAGAATAAAAATAAAGGAGAACGGCTTGGGCAGATTGATGTACTTGGCGGCTTCAAAGTAAGGGTGGATATTGATGAGCATTATATCTCCCGCATTTTTTTGGGACTGAGAGGTCATTTTGATTTTGCAGACAGCACATATTACTTAGAAATAAAAAAAGTTTACACACAGGTTACCAGTGGCCGTTTCCAGGTTGACATGGAGTTTATCGGTAAAGTGCCTAAAGGCATTCGTCGTGGACAGACACTCCAGATATATCTCACTTTGAGTGATGAAAAACAGGCCTTACTGTTGCCGAGAGGCGGCTTCTACCAGCAAACCGGCGGCAATTGGATATTTAAAGTAAGTACTGACGGCAGCAAAGCTTATAAAGTGGATATGCAATTGGGCGGACAAAACCCGGACTATTATGAGGTGTTGCAGGGATTGGAGCCGGGAGATAAAGTGATAACAAGCAGTTATGAAAATTACGGCAATATCCAGGAACTGATACTAAAGAAACCATAATTTACGAGTAACATTTCAGTAAATATTTCGTCATACAATTCAATTAAAATAAACACAACCAAACATGATCAAAATTACAGATCTCGAAAAAATTTATCGTACTGAAGAAGTGGAAACAGTGGCATTGAACAAGCTGTCAATGGAAGTAAAGGAAGGCGAATTTGTAGCTGTGATGGGACCATCAGGCTGCGGCAAATCAACATTGCTTAATATTCTTGGCTTGCTTGATGATCCTGATGCCGGCAGTTTTGTTTTCAACAAAATTGAAGTTGCAAAATTCAATGAACGCAAACGTGCCGACCTGCGCAAGCATAATATCGGTTTTGTGTTTCAAAGCTTTAACCTCATTGATGAACTCACTGTTTTTGAGAATGTGGAGTTGCCGCTTATTTACACAGGTATTAAATCAGCAGATAGAAAAAAGCGTGTAGAAGAAGTGCTCGACAAAATGCAGATCATGCACAGGCGCAATCACTATCCGCAACAGCTTTCAGGTGGTCAGCAACAGCGTGTGGCAGTAGCAAGGGCTGTAGTAAACAAGCCTAAGCTAATTCTTGCGGATGAACCGACAGGTAATCTCGATTCGCACAATGGTAATGAAGTAATGGAGTTGCTTACAGAGCTGAATGAGCAAGGCACTACCATCGTAATGGTTACGCATAGTGAACATGATTCCCGCTACAGCCATCGCATTATACGCATGCTCGACGGACAAACTGTCACAGAAAATATATTGATATAATTTCATCATTAATACCTGAAACTATGTTCCTGCAATCGAAATCAACTGAGATACATCTCTTTAGAAAGAGCGGCAGGAAAGGTTTTTTAAAAACCGCTTTACCTGTGATAGCATCATTCATGTTGATGCTGCTTCTAATTCTTTTTG
>JAHEZC010000227.1 GCA_023251275.1 Parafilimonas sp.
AATGATAAACTCAATGGCTTTGAATATTTCATTACTCCCTTAGGCGAACAATGGGATGCAAAAATGAATCCCCCGAGCATGAATTCCAATATGGAAGATTTTAGCTGGAATGCCGTTTGGCAAAGTGCCGCAGTAATAACGGACAGTGGTTGGGGATTTGAAATGTTTATTCCTTTTTCTGCGATACGGTTTGGCAAAAAAGAAGTGCAGGACTGGGGTTTTAACATAACACGGAGAAGACGAAAAACCGAACAGCAATATACCTGGAACCCGATAGACCCCAATGTAAATGGCTTTCTTACCCAGGAAGCAATATGGAAGGGTGTTTCTAACATTAAGCCGCCTTTGCGTTTGCAACTCTCCCCGTATTTTTCCATCTATGCCAATCATTATCCTTATGATCAACCCGGTGAAAAGAACTGGACCAGCCAGGTAAACGGTGGGCTTGATCTGAAGTATGGCATAAACCAGGCTTTCACTTTGGATGCCACGCTTGTGCCCGATTTTGGACAGGTGCAAAGTGATAACCAGGTACTGAACCTTACGCCTTTTGAAGTAAAATATAACGAGAACAGAACCTTTTTTACAGAAGGCACTGAACTATTCAGTAAAGGAAACCTCTTCTATTCAAGACGTATAGGCGGCTCACCAATTCACCTCTACGATGCATATAATGAGACAGACAGCAGCGAAACTGTCATCAAAAACCCGGCAGAATCAAAGCTTATCAATGCTACAAAAATTTCGGGCAGAACACAAGGCGGATTAGGCATAGGACTCTTGAACGCAATTACAAAACCGCAGTATGCAACGATTGAAAATACAGCTACAAAAGAACAGCGGAAAGTGCTGACAGATCCGCTTACCAATTATAATGTATTGGTTTTGGATCAAACACTCAAATACAATTCAAGCGTGTCCCTGGTAAATACAAATGTCTGGCGCAGCGGCACTGATTATGATGCCAATGTAACTGCGGGTTTATTTGAATTAAATGATAAAAAAAATACCTGGAACCTTGGAGGCAAGCTCGCCGTGAGCAACAGGTTTGGTTATCTTGCCGACAAGAAAACGGAAACCGGTTTCAGTCATGAACTGCATTTGGTAAAAACGAGCGGACGTTTCAATTTCAATCTTTCGCAGGAAAGAACAGATACAAAATACAGCAGTGATGATATGGGATATTTCACCAATAATAATTACCTGAACCATTATCTCTGGCTTGGTTACAAATGGATAGTACCAAAAAACTGGTACAACCGCATCTACATTAACTTCAACAACAATTTCAGCATCCTCTCTAAAAAAATAGCGCCTGTTGATAAAATCTATCAATCTGCATCATTCAATGTTAACGCCAATGTGCAAAGCAAAAAACTATGGTATCTTGGTGTTTTTACTGGATATAGTTTCCCGCAAAACGATTTTTATGAACCAAGAACAACGGGCTGGTTTTTTAAGCGTGGTGCAACTGTTGATTTTGGTTCATGGTTCGAAAGCAATGACAGTAAAAAATATACTTACGAGGCTCAGGTATTCACGCATACTGCGATTGATTTTTACCACTACTTTTCAATAGATCTGCTGCTCGGCCATAGCATGCGCTTTAATAACAAGCTATCGCTTTCGCAAAACATAGACTTCAATCCGGGTTTTAACAATATGGGATATGTGTTTGTGCCTGATAACCCTGATATAAATTTTGCAAAGCGCAAGCGCAATACGATAGAACATATACTGAGTGCCAAATATAATTTCAACAATAAAACGGGAATTACATTCAGGGCAAGGCATTACTTAAGCACTGTGGAAAATAAAGAGTTTTATTTGTTGCAGCATGATGGAAGCCTAATTGCCAATACCGGCTTTCATCCAGATGCAAATCAGAATGTAAATTTCTTCAACATTGACATGGTATATACCTGGCAGTTTGCGCCGGGCAGTTTCCTGAATATCGTATGGAAAAATGCTACACAGGATTTCAGCAGTAATATTGAAAAAAAATATTTCAGAAATTTTGGAAACACTATAAGCAAAGACAACAATAACAATCTTTCCATAAAAGTTATTTATTTCCTCGACTATCTTAAAACGAAAAATAGTATTTGTAAAGCAGGTAAAAATTAAAAAGGCTAATAGCAGATTATATTTGTTTGTGTTTCATATTTTTCGCATCTAATATCTTCTGAATAATATCTCTCTATAGTCAGTAACTTTTCGGCTGTTTAATACGAAAGCTCACTCATATTATCTAACTTTCCTCTGTGCCTGTTAAAAAAACGACAAAAGAAAAAGAATTCGTTTAACATAACTGAAAATAAATTTTTAAACCATTGCCGTATGGGAAAATCTGAAACTGAATTTTCACCCGGTCGCAGAGATACGATGAAAATGCTTGCCCTGGGCTCAGGAGCGGGACTTTTAGGATTATTTGGAAGTACTGATACCATTGCACAAAAGCCGGAAATTCCTACCGGATACAAAACCGGTATGCCAACTGTAAAGATCAAAAGTGTAAAAGCCATTGCTACTGCACCTGAAGGAAGTAATCTTATTGTTGTAAAAGTGGAGACCACTGAACCCGGATTATATGGTTTGGGCTGCGCCACCTTTACGCAAAGGGCAGCAGCAGTAGTTACAGCCATTAACAGTTATCTCAATGATTTTTGTGTGGGCAAAGATGTTGACAATATAGAAGACATGTGGCAGTCCTGTTACGTAAGTTCTTACTGGCGCAACGGGCCCGTTTTAAACAATGCATTGAGCGGGCTCGACGAAGCATTATGGGATATAAAAGGCAAACGTGCCAATATGCCTCTTTATCAACTTTTGGGGGGCAAGAGCAGGTTTGCAGTGGACTGCTATGCGCATGCCGGCGGCAATACGCCTGAAGCAATCGCTGAAGATGTACAAAAATATATGGCGCAGGGATTTCGTCATGTAAGGATACAGCAGGGTGGCTATGGAGCGACCAGCACCGTAACTCAAAAACCGGATTTTAAAGCAGGAGGATTTGGATATGAAGATGATAATTATATGAATGAGCATGCATACCTGAAGTCTGTGCCTAAGATGTTTGATACAGTGCGGAAAGTTTGTGGTGATGATGTAGAGTTATTGCATGATGTACATGAGCGGGTGCAGCCGATGGATGTCATTAATATGATCAAAGCTGTGGAAGATTATCATCCTTATTTTATAGAGGATCCTTTTTCACCCGAGAATATGGAATGGTTTAAGCAACTTAGGATGAGCACCACAGTCCCGATTGCGATGGGCGAATTGTTTAATAATATCAATGAATTTAAAATGCCCATGGTGAACCAATGGTTTGATTATATCCGTGTACACGTGTCGCAGGTGGGAGGCATAACTCCTGCTATGAAAATTGCGCGGCTTGGTGAATGGTTCAATATCAAAACCGCCTTTCATGGTCCAGGTGATGTTTCACCAGTTGGTCACGCTGCACAGGCACATATTGATCTGGCGGTGTGGAATTTTGGCATACAGGAGAGGGCTGTTTTTTCAGATAAGTTACAAAGCGTTTTTCCCGGTTGTCCCACTATGAATAACGGGTATATGTTTGTGAATGAAGCTCCCGGTATCGGCGTGGATATAAATGAAACTGAGGCTGCCAAATATCCCATCACCACCAAATCCAACTGGCAGGTTCGCAAAAATGATGGCACAATCATAAGGCCGTAAACGCTGAAAACAATACGACTTTTTACCTGCATTTGGAATCGTCTCCTCCATGATTCTTTGAATTGAGGATAGCTATTTCGTTCATTATACATTAACATACAGGTTTGATAAACGGTTTCAATACCCGGATAATACCATTACAATTTTAGAACTGCCGCGTTCAGCAATGGACGCAATGATTTTTATTATTTCAATTAAAAGAACCTGCATAAGACTAAATAAAACATAAAAGAAAATTCTGAACCACTCATCACACCATATTCCCGCTTATCACAAACAGTTTTGATTGTATATTAGATAACTAATTGATTTCCAACTTATAATACTATAGCTATTATTATTCCCTACCTATTACTCTAAAAAATATGGTACTATGTATTGCATGGTATTGAAATAATGGTCATCTTTGTGTTGGAATAATTAAAAGGTAGAAAATTCTAACGATGAAACAGACAGGTTAAATAAGATACCGGCCAATGAAATCAGCTCTTACAGAAAATTAAAGTCACAAATTAATAACCGGCCTGCCATTGAGTATTTAACCGGTAATCAACGGCAGGCTACTTAAAAACTCCATTTATGGATATTCAGAACACACAAAGCCAGATGCGAAAGGGAATACTGGAGTTTTGTATTTTATCTATTATCCGCCACGGAGAAGTCTATCCGGGAGATATAACGGATAAAATGAAAGCAGCCAACCTGCACACGCTGGAAGGTACGCTTTACCCTTTATTGACTCGGCTTAAAAATGCCGGCTTGCTCACTTACCGGTGGGTTGAAAGCAGCGGCGGCCCGCCTCGTAAATATTTTTCCATGACGGAGAAAGGCCTCCAGTTCTATGACGAATTGGAACGCACCTGGAACGAACTGGCTGATGCTGTGAGTACCTTGACCTCCAAGTCAATGGAAATTCATCCCGAGGAAATCCCCCAAACTTAACCAAATAAATCTTTAGCAATGAAAAAGGTAATTAATATAAACTTTCAGGGACAGGTAATCCCTATAGAGGAATCTGCCTACGATATTTTAAAACAATATATCGAAAGCCTGCGCAGATTCTTTGACAAAGAGGAAGGCCGGGATGAGATTATCAATGACATAGAAAGCCGCATAGCGGAACTGTTTGGAGAAACACTGAAAAAAGGCACAACCTGCATCACTGATGATGACGTGAATGCTATAATCAAAAGCATGGGGCGTCCTGAAGAGTTTGAAGCGGAAGAAGCGGAAACACAGTCCCGCCAGGGAGGAGAAAGCAAACAACAAAAAACCTCCTATGAGCAAAGCGAACCTGCAGCCGGCGCCAGGCCGCACAGGCTGTTTCGCGATGAAAATAATAAAGTGCTGGGTGGTGTTTGTGCCGGGATTGCGAATTATTTCGGAATTGACAGGCTTATTGTGAGAATACTTTTCATCATATTCGCATTCGGCTTTGGCTTTGGCTTCATTGTATATCTTGTTTTATGGGTTGCAGTGCCAAGTACAGCATCAACAGTTATCGGCTCAACCAGAAAAAGATTATTTCGTGATCCGGATAATAAAATTATAGCCGGAGTGTGCAGCGGGTTGTCTCAATATTTCGGGGTGAACGTCTGGATTCCGAGGGTGCTTTTCCTCATTCCCTTTATATCTTTCGTGTTCAGGTGGGCGCACTGGGGCGCAATTGAT
>JAHEZC010000228.1 GCA_023251275.1 Parafilimonas sp.
ATACGGTTGCGGTTTTTCTGATCAGAGTCATTTTATTCGTTGTTTCAGGACAATCTATGGAATGACACCGTCACAATACAGAAAACTTATATCAGCACATTAAACCGATTCTATTGGCTAAAGTAAATTCTATTTTATAGAACGGCTAAATGTTTACTTTGCTAAAAAACAAAATGGTTAACGAGTTAATGAATTTAAGAGCTTTAATGAAACGTTTGCTTTTAACAGTTGTCGGCACTTGTTTTATATTACTTGTATTTTCACAAAATGAGTTACCCCATGCCTTGCTGGTAGGTGATAAAGCACCGGTTTTGCCGTTAGACAAATGGATAAAAGGTCATTCAATAAATACTTATGATACGGGTAAAGTTTACCTTATTGATTTTTGGGCAGTATGGTGCGGACCTTGTATTGCAGGAATGCCGCATTTAAGTGATCTTCAAAAAAAATACAAAAGTCAGGGCTTGCAAGTGATGAGTGTAACAAGCGAAGATGAATGGGGAAACAGCTATGATAAAGTAATAGCGTTTCTTCAAACAAAGGGGCAAGCTTTTGAATACAGTTTTGCCTGGTTACCGGAGAGCTATCGTTCAGACCACAAGTACAAGTCCATCATTTATAATCCGTGGCTAATAGCAGCTTATGATAGCGCCATTTGGGCACTGCCACAGGTGTTTTTGATAGACAGGTCAGGTAAGATTGCCTTTATTGGTGATGGCTATTCTTTAACGGAAGATTATTTGGCTAAGGTTTTAAATAATAGTCACAATCTCCAAGAAGAGCGTAAAAAGTATATAGCAACAGCCAACATAGAAAAAGAGACGTCGTTCTTTCTACAATTGCTGGAGACCAAAAATCTGGCAGAGGCTAAAAGGAAAGGTCGAGAAATTTGCAACGATTCAAATGTTTCACCCCATGCACTATTAGTAATCAGCGATAACGTTTTTAACAAGTATCAGGATTATAACGACAAAGACTTATTCAACATCGGGCTTGAGGCGGCTAAAAAAGGAGCTGCCCTGACTGATTGGAAATCTCCCAGTCAATTAGCCACACTTGCGAAAGGATATTCTCTGACAAATGATCCGCAACGAGCAGTAGCTACTATAAAAACGGCAATTTTACTTGCTGACAGCGATTTCAAAGACACCTTGCAAAAAGACCTTGTACGGTATGAGAACCAACTTAAACAATAGTAACCAGTAGCTTAAGGAATTAAAATGGCTACTTTAACAAAAGCTACAACCGCTAACAGTTGCATTTGTAAAAGCATGGCTGACAAGCCGCACTTGTGGCAGCAGTAATTCTATCGTCTTTTATTCAAGCCGACATTACGTGTTCAGCATTTGTTCTTATCTTCACCTTCAGTTTTTCAATTAAGCATTTGTTCCGGCGGACAGTCCACTATTGCCATGCCATCACAAATGCCTCAAACATTGCCAATACATACATTATGCCTCTTTCATATACAATTTGAATTTCAAATGAAGATTGCAGGAGCTCCTGTAAAAAAGAAAAAAGACCATTCTGTGAACGGTCTTTTTAAAATAATGTATGTGATTTTTGAATTAATTTTTATCCCAAAAAAGCTTTGTGGTTACGGCATCGCCGCCAATGGCATTGGATGCGCTGGTATAATTTGAAGTATTGATATTCTGTTCAAGTATGGGATATGTAAACCTTGCCGGGAATTCGCTCAATGCATTAGTTGGCGTAGCAAGATCGGGATAGTCAAGCCTCCTTACAAGCGTCCATGCATCTATGCCGCGATTATATAAAGCAAGATATTCCTGCATCGCAATTTTTTGTTTGAAGTTGCCTGGGGCAGTAGAATATTTTACATCTGCCTGTCCTAAATATGTCGCTGCCTGGGCTGAACTGCCTCCCCATGCTTCGATAGAAGCGGTAACGGCATTGTTATAATGTTGTTCTGATGTGCCGGATACGCTCATACCTCTTTCCACAGCTTCTGCCAGGGTAAATTCTACCTGTGCATAATCGAGCAGTACAAAAGGTGCATCAGCCGCAGTTTGCGAAGGGCTCACGTGTGAAAAGATGGAAAATGTATTTCCATCACCGGGTACGCCACCACTATAATCCCCGTTTGCATCGAGAGTGAAAAATATCTCCAGCCTGGGGTCATTCAGAGCTTTTAAAGCATTGATAATCGTATTGGCAGGTACATAGTCGTTTCTTCCGCCCTGCACCAGGTTTACCCATACGGGGTTTGTATTGGGCGGAGAGCTGAGAAAATTAAATACTGCGTTGTCATCATTAGAGTCAAAAGCCCCAGCAGCAGCGGATTCTACCACTGATTTTGCTTTTGCCGGATCGCTGTCTGCCAATATCATACCCATTACGAGCTTTAATGAATTGGCAAACTTTTTCCATTTAACTACATCACCTCCGTAAAGCAGGTCAGCGCCGCCGGCAAAGCTGCCCGCAGATTCATCGAGCGCTGAAATATCAGCATCTAATCTTGAAAGCAGGTCATCATATATTGTTTTTGCATCATCGTATTTGGGAAAGAGAATTTCCGGTTTTAAAGCCTGCGAGTAAGGTATATCTCCAAACGTATTCACCAATATTGAAAACGCATATACCTGGTTGATGTCCACAATTGCCAGTTGATTTTTCTGTACTGCCGCGTCAGTTACATCAGTTGGGATAAGATTTTTTGCTTCTTCAAAATCTCTCAGGCAATCACGATATACGATCCCCCAAAACTGGTCGGGCACACCTCGTGTGTTCAGATCGTAATTACTCTCGTCTGTATAAGTGGTCTGCGTCCACTGCTGTACAAGAAGCCTGAAAATATTATCATTCGGATTCGCATCTGCAAGAATGTTTGCAAAGTTTTTCTGCGCGTTGGAAAACAATGTATAAGAGGGGACTTCCGATGGATTTTTCTGATCAATATTCAAATGCGAAAGATCCTTATTACATCCTCCAAGCATGTATAGGAATGCAGAGAGAAAAAATATTTTTTTCATTGCTGAAGATTTAAAATTTAACATTTAGGTTAACGCCAATAGTCCGTACTGAAGGATATGCTCCCGTTTGTAAACCCTGGATATTACCTGAGCTTGTAGTTTCTTCAGGATCGGCATAAGGTAAATTCTTATGAATGATCCATAAGTTTCTTCCTATAAGTGATAAACTGATACCTTTTACCGGATTAAGCCTTTTCATCAGTTTATCAGGCAGTGAATAGGTAAGTGACAGTTCGCGCAATTTTACATAGCTGGCGTCATACACAAACCCTGCAGAAGGTGTGCGGAAATAACCATACGCGCCAAAAAGACTGCTTATGTCAACGCGTTTGGTGTTTTCTTTGCCATCAGCAGTTACCCCCGGAAAAATAACTCCGCCTCCATCATCCACGGGATTTCTTACAGGCTTGCCCTGGTCATTTAATCCTGCTGTTTCGGGATATAATCCTGTCGCCAGGCCGTAATACATATCCAGTGAAAATACATCGCCGCCTTTTCTTACATCAATCAAAAAACTTAAGGAAAGATTCTTATATCTGAATGTATTGGTGATGCCGCCAATCCATTCCGGGTTGATATTTCCAAGTATTTCATTGCTGGTGGAAGACCTCTGGTAAAAGCCATTTGCGCCGACTACTTTTTGTCCATTGAGATATACAAAGTTTGAGCCTCTAAGTGTGCCGTAAGGTTCACCCAATGCGGCGTTTACGGTCACATCTCCCTGGAACTGAGTAATAAGCAGATTATTAGACGTATCGTACAATGACAACACCTGGCTATTATTCTTAGACCAGTTGAGATTGATCGTCCATGAAAAATCCTTAGTTTTTATGGGTGTTCCGAGCAATGATACTTCCACGCCTTTATTTCTTATTTCACCGGCATTTACAAACTCATAATTATAACCTGTAGCGGTGGAAACTCCTACGGGCAATATCTGGTCAACCGACTTTGTATTGTAGAAGGATATATCTGCACCAAGCCTGTTTCTGAAAAATGTAAGCTCAGCGCCTATCTCGTAACTCTTTGTTCTTTCCGGCTTTAAATTCTCATTATTTTTTGTATTGGGTATAGAGAACAGAGTTGCAGTACCAAACGCCACATCATTGTTGTCGTGCACATAAGTATCGTGCACACTTAATGCAGGAGCGCTTGCACCTACTTCAGCATAATTGGCTCTCAGCTTTCCATAAGTTAACCAGCGGGCAGCGGGCAATAATTTTGAAAAAATAAATCCGCCGGATATAGATGGATAGTAATAAGTATTGTTTTGCGATGGTAACGTGGAAGAACGGTCTCTGCGTTCCGTTGCATCTAATACCAGCATGTCTTTATATGATAAAGTAAGGCCGGCGAAAAGACCATCTACTTCGATCTCGGTTAAGGCTTCAACCGCAGGGCTGACTGTATTCAGTGAATTTGATAAAGCATAAAAGCGCGGCACAACCAAACCTCCATTTGTTTTTGCTTGTACGGATGAAATGCTTGTTTGCCGGATGTTGCTGCCAACCAATGCTTTTAAGTTGAGGTCCGGGGTAAGGTTTTTATCAAAATTTACCAGCAGGTCATAATTTGTTTCACGGAAAGTCCTGTTAAACCTCGAATAGCCGGAAGGCTCGCCATTTGCGTCCGTGGTCAACTGTCCGTTAATAAACTGTCCGATACTCCCTACAGCTACTCTTTCTTCCTGCTGTTCATCATAAGAATCTCGGGATACACGCCCCAAAACATTCAGCCAGTTAGTGAGCTTATAATTCAGGGTTACATTACCATAATACCTGTTCCTGCTGTCGTTCTCATAATTCTCGTATCTGGTCCAGTAAGGATTATCCCAAAAAATAGGGCGCAGCCCGTTTTCTTCATCGGAAGGATCTACCCAGTTCCAGGTCGTGTTTTCTCTTGTTCTGAAATAGGCATCTTTTTGCTCTTTAATATCCACATTCATTTCCCACCATTGCCTGAAATTCGACATCAGGTTATTTGGACCATATCCATTTCCATATCTGCCAAGGCCGGTTACTTTTGAATAATTAATGCTGGCGGATGCAGACAACCTTTCGGTCACGTTATAGGTTGCGCTGAAGTTTAAAAGGTCTTTGTTCACTTCACTATTTGGTAAAATACCCCGGTCATTATTCCTCGTATAACCCAATTTGAAAATTGTTTTATCACCACCGCCTTCCAGTGTAATACTGTTATTCAGCGATGTAGCTGTTTCAAAAAATGCAGAGGGATCGTTAGTTGCAGCTACCCACGGTCTTGACTTGTGATAATAAGCAGAAGTTCTGTCAAAAGCATCCCACTGATATACCTGCAGGGAAGGATCAAATTTTGCACCCCATGAAGCGTCTTCAGTAGTGGGAGTTACCAGATCCGGGCTG
>JAHEZC010000229.1 GCA_023251275.1 Parafilimonas sp.
AAAAAATATTTGCCAAGGCTTGCTTTAGCGGAATGTCTTGGCGCATGGGGACTCACTGAACCTGGTACAGGCAGTGATGCCGGAAACATGAAATGCACCGCTAAAAAAGATGGTGAAAACTGGATCATCAACGGGACAAAAAACTGGATCACACATGGTAAGAGCGGTGATGTGGCTGTGGTAGCAGCCCGTACAGGTGAACCACGACAAAGGGGCAACAGCACTGCATTTATTGTGGAAAGAGGCACACCTGGATTCAAAGCAGGCAAAAAAGAAAACAAACTGGGCATGCGTGCCAGCGAGACCGCTGAAATGATATTTGAAAATTGCATAGTGCCCGATACCAATCGTCTTGGTGAAGTGGGAGATGGTTTTTCCCAGGCGATGAAAGTACTTGACGGTGGCAGAATTTCCATCGCATGCCTTGCACTAGGTATTGCCAAAGGCGCTTACCAGGCAGCCCTTCAATATTCGAAAGAACGTTATCAATTTGATCAGCCGATCTCAAATTTCCAGGGCATCAGTTTTAAATTAGCGGATATGGCCACAGAAATAATGGCAGCCGAAATGCTTACACTCAAAGCATGTGACTTAAAAAACCGTGGTGAAAAAGTTACACAACAAGCCGCGATGGCGAAATATTATGCAAGTGAAGTTGCAGTAAAAACAGCTACTGATGCTGTACAGATCTTTGGCGGATATGGCTATACAAAAGACTTCCCGGTAGAAAAATATTACCGCGATGCCAAGCTCTGCACTATCGGTGAAGGCACTTCAGAAATTCAGAAGATTGTGATAGCAAGAGAGGCATTAAGGGGATGAATAGAAGATACAAGATCCAAGGGACAAGGGACAAGGTACAAGGCGTTCATGGTTTTACGTTTTACGTTTGACATTTCAACTTTCACGATAAACATTGTCTCATTTCAATTTTCCTATGAGTTCCTCCAATGTATTTTCTTCGAGGACTGTACGTGTTGGCTTCTTGTTTTGATAGTTCCATTTTATCAGCCGGATACATCCATCTGCAAGTTCGATCCCCGTAATTGTGCCATCTTCAAAACAGCAACAGCCGGAGTTAAAATAGGAAGGTTTCATATTACGGAATGAGGCATTCACAAAATCGTATTCCCGCCTTCTTCTCGGAATCTCTGCTTCAATCTTCGCAACAGTCTCTGTGTCATTATTTGCATTTGCTTCTTCTAACTGTTGATACAATCTTTCGAGATGTGTAAGTGAATTAAACACCGGTTGATGTGTGTGCCCCGTGATAAGAATAGTATTTTGCTGCGCAGCGCTCCACTCATACATAAAAAGATTGTGCAGGGTCTTTATGTTGTCATTTGCAGATGGCGTATTTGGATTGATCGCAAGAAAATTCTGCAATGGCCCCCAGATACTGCTGACAAAAAATTTACTGAAAGCGTTGCCATCACTTTGTGCATCGCCCTGGTGGCCATGTGTGCAGAAAATATCGAGGCTGGTTTCGTTCAACTGAATTTTCAAAACAATACCGCCATAAATTTTTACAGCTTCCTTATACATTTTTTTAAGATACACAGACGCCAAAGGATCATTATCCCATAACAAGTCATGATTACCAAAGATTTTGCAGAAAGATTTGCGTTGAATGAAAAGTTTTTCTTTGTCAAAAACTTTCTTATTGTGTTTCATTACGCTGAATATATTATTTTCCCATAGTTCTTCACAATCACCAAGGCTGATAAAAAAGAATTGTTCATCATTGTAATATTTCAGCGCAGCGATGTAATTTTTTTCAGCAGCGGCAAAATCATCACTACCATTGCGGGCACCCTTGTGCTGATCACTGAAAATTATGATTCGCATTTCATTCAGCAGTACAGAAATACACTCTCCTTTTTTTCCTTCGTCAGTAATTTCTGCATACAATTCAGTCAGTGAATCCAACACTTTTTCCTTAACAGGAGCAGAAGAAAATTTGCCTGTGAGCCACAGCACCGGTTTTCTTAATATGAATCTCAATAAGCGTTTCATTATTTTGAAGATAGCGATTTTTCTGGTCTTTATCTTACTGCAACAGAATCATCAGAAAATGCAAACTGATTTTTAAAGATTGAACATAAATATTCTCACCGACAAATTCCGCCATTCATTACAAATTTTACACCATTGATACATAATCACTACACTGCGGTGTAATACTGAGGGAACTTTGCATACTAATACATCAAAATAAATAATCATGAAGAAATTTGTACCAATGCTGACCTTGTTATTAATGAGTGCTTATTCTGCTTTTGCTCAGAATTTATCAGGTACAGTAAAAGATTCCGAAGGGAAAAATATCAGCAATGCGAATGTAATGTTGCTCAATGCAAAAGACTCCGCAGTTGTAAAACTGAATGTGACCGACAAAGAAGGGCGATATACATTTAAGTCGGTAAACAACGGAAGTTACATCATAAATGCCACTTACGTGGGCTGCACGCCGAATTATTCAAAAGTATTCGATGTATCAGGCAGCGGAGAAGTGAATATTCCTTCCATCGCTTTGTCAAAAGCTTCTGCGAATCTTGGAAATGTTACAGTAAGCGCAAAAAAACCACTCGTGGAAGTAAAGGCCGATAAGATGATTTTAAATGTTGAAAGCAGTATTAATGCTGTCGGAACTGATGCGTTGGAATTATTGCGCAAATCGCCTGGAGTATTGGTTGACAGAGATGATAATATCAGTCTCAGCGGAAAGAATGGCGTGCTCGTATATATTGACGGCAAACCATCACCTTTAACAGGAAGTGACCTGAGCAATTATTTGAAAACACTGCAATCAGCGCAGATAGAGGCCATAGAGATCATTACGAATCCTTCTGCAAAATACGACGCAGCGGGTAATGCAGGCATTATCAATATACGGCTCAAAAAGAATAAAGCATTTGGCACGAATGGTTCTGTAAATGGAGGATATAATATAGGAGTGTATCCAAAATATAATGGCGGTATTTCTTTCAATCACAGAAACAAAAAGGTGAACATTTTTGGTAATTATAATTATAACCGTAACCACACTGAAAGTTTCATGAACCTTTACCGGGAGCAACTGGATACATTATTCGATCAGCATTCTGCTATGACTTTCAGGAATAATAATAACGGCTTTAAAACAGGTGTGGATTATTTCATCAACAACCGCAGCACGATAGGTGTAATGGCAAATGGAAATTTTGCCGATATTAATTTCGCAAATACCAGCACCACTCCTATCTCCTATATTCCAACAGGTGTGGTTGACAGGATTCTTGTGGCAGACAATCACAGTAAGAGTAATCGTAATAACGCCAATTTCAATCTCAATTACCGGTATGCAGATACAAGCGG
Organism: Parafilimonas sp.; assembly: GCA_023251275.1. GTDB lineage: Bacteria > Bacteroidota > Bacteroidia > Chitinophagales > Chitinophagaceae > JAHEZC01. Next base: position 3,358 of record JAHEZC010000229.1, read on the forward strand.
GCATGAACTGAACGTGGATGCGGATTACGGATTATACAAAATAAAAAGTGATCAGTACCAGCCAAATTTTTACTACGATCCTACAGGAAGTGATCTTACGGGCAAGTATATCTACAATATGATCGCTCCCACCGATATTGATATTTATTCGATAAAGAGTGATTATGAGCAGAATTTCAAAAAAGGGAGACTCGGCTTCGGTTTTAAAACTTCGTATGTAAAAAGCGGGAATAATTTTGAACGCTATAATGTATTTGATAATGGTAAGTTCCTTGATACGCTTCGCAGCAATGATTTTAATTATAAAGAAAACATCAACGCGGTGTATGCAAATTACAACAGGCAATTCAAGGGAATAATGATCCAGTTTGGTTTGCGAATGGAAAATACACATTCAAAAGGACATTCCAACGGGTTCAGTTGGGAGAATAATGGATATACACCGTATGATTCTGTTTTCGAAAGAGACTATACGGATCTTTTTCCCAGCGCCGCTGTTACATTTAATAAAAACCCGATGAACCAATGGAGCATCAGTTACAGCAGGAGAATTGACCGGCCCGCATACCAGGATCTGAATCCATTCGAATTCAAGCTGGATGAATATACTTTTCAGAAAGGAAATACACAGTTGAAACCTCAATATACCAACAACATTAGTGTAACCAATTCATTCAAATATAAACTAACCACTACACTCAGTTACAGCCATGTGAATGATGTGTTCTCCCAGATTGTGGACACAGCAGACAGGTCAAAAGCCTTTATCAGCAAGAAGAACCTTGCAGACCAGGATATTGTGAGTCTGAATGTCAGCCTGCCTTTGCAGTTCAAATGGTACAGTGTGTTTGCTAACGTGAATACCTATTATTCGCACTACAAAGCAAACTTTGGCGAAGGCCGCACCATCAACCTTGAAGTATTTGCATTCAATGTGTATGCGCAGCAAACATTTAAGCTTGGTAAAACTACCACGGCTGAATTAAGCGGATTTTATACTTCACCTTCCATCTGGCAGGGAACGTTCAAGAGCAAAGAAATGTGGGGGATTGATGCAGGACTGCTGCAGACATTTATGCAGGGAAAGGCAACAGCAAAAGCATCCGTAACAGATATATTTCACACGATGCAGTGGGGCGGAACCAGCAACTTCGCAGGTCAATATCTCAAAGCAGGCGGTGGCTGGGAAAGCAGGCAATTAAAATTGAGCTTTACTTACCGCTTCGGCAGCGCACAGATCAAAGCTGCACGGCAACATAAAACAGGATCTGATGATGAGAATAAACGTGTAGGCAGCCAGGGAGGAGGGATTGGAGGAAATTAAATGGTGAAACAAAAATTATTAACCTGCATTATATTTTAATGCGGGTTTTTATTTTAGTAACTGCTGCTGGTAAAAACATTCAAATATTTTTATTTTAATATTTGTATATACAAATAAAATTCATTTACCTTTGTGGTTATTATTAAATCCTTCACGGAATTGTGGCTTATGAAAACTTCAGAAAGCAGGTATTGCAGGTGCATGTATTTTTCTGCCAATGCATTGGCAAGAAAAATAGAAAAGCTCGCTAATGAGAGCTGGAAGGAGGCTGGTCTTTCCCCAAGCCATGCTTACCTGCTGATGGCAGCAATAGAAGAACCCGGTATTCAACCCGGCGCTTTGGCTGATGAATTGCAGCTAACACCCAGTACTGTTACGCGTTTGATAGAAAAGCTGGAAGAAAAAAAATTAGTGGTGAGAACCACCGAAGGAAAGATAGCCAATGTGTATCCTACCCCGAAGGGTAAAGCATTGCTGCCTACGCTTAAACAATGCCTTGATCATTTTTATAAAAAATTTTCGAACGTATTAAGTAAAGAAGAAAGTTCAAAACTTATTCTGAACATGAATAAGCTGGCTGATAAGCTGGAGTGATCTTTTTTTAGTCTTATAATTGTATATACAAATACATAAAAACAGAATGTGCTGATACAT
>JAHEZC010000230.1 GCA_023251275.1 Parafilimonas sp.
GCTACCTCGGGCGGATTATTGGAAACAAAAAAGATTGGTGATTATGCCGAAGAAAAAGGTGTAGCGATGGCAATGCATTTTGCAGGCACACCGGTTTCTTTTATGGCGAATGTTCATTGCGCAGCCGCGACGCAGAATTTTGTAGCGCTTGAACATCATTCACTGGATCTGCCTTACTGGAGTGATTATGTAAAAACAAAAGATGGCAGGCCCTTGTTTGAAAAAGGATTTGCGCATGTGCCCGATTCTCCCGGCCTCGGTATTGAATTAAATGATGAGGTGCTTAAACAACATCTGGACCCCGATAACAAAAATTATTTTGCTCCTACACCTGAATGGGATAATGTAAGATCATGGGACAGGCTATGGAGTTGAAGAGAAAATAAGATAACGGAAATCTCAATGGAGATCATTTGTTCATTTTCTGGAGTGGTCAACAATAAGCTTAATTCTGTTGCGTGAATGCTTCCCGTATTACCCTAACATTTTTTACATGCAGTTACGATGCAGAATTTTTTAGAAATATAAATCTTACCACGCCAACATTTTCTCCAACCTCTTTTTAGCCTTTTCAGCATTTGGCAGCATAGCTGCTTCAAGCCCGAAATTAATAGGCACGGCAGGTAAATTCAACGCCCCCGCAACTTCTACTTTACAATCAAGAAACTGGAAGCAGTTATGAGTGATGCGGTGAGCCAACGCTTCTGAAAAGGAATTGTTTTGCTGCTCTTCACTCAATACTAAACACTTTCCGTGTTTTGTTACAGATTCAAAAATCAATTCTTCATCCAAAGGATATAAGGTGCGCAGATCAATGATTTCAATCTGCCCGGGAAAGCCTGCTGCTGCTGCTTTTGCCCAATACACGCCCATACCATAAGTAACCACGCAGACTGTTTCGCCGTTTCTTGTTTTATCAGCATCAGCATATAAAATAATATTTGCTTTCCCTAATGGAAGAATATAATCTTTGGAAGGTTCTATGGTTTTTGCTTCTTCTGTTCCGGGAACCTTACTCCAGTACAATCCCTTGTGCTCCAGCATTACCACAGGATTGGGATCATAATAGGCTGCCTTCATCAGACCTTTAATGTCTGCTGAATTGGAAGGGTAACAAATTTTTATCCCTTTTATCGAGAGCAAAGTTGTTTCAATACTTCCGCTGTGATAAGGCCCGCCGCCCCCATAAGCCCCAACCGGCACACGCAGTATCATGCTGACAGGATATTTGCCATTGGTGAGATAGCAGGATTTTGAAAGTTCGCATACCAATTGATTAATGCCGGGATAAATATAATCGGCGAACTGTACTTCCACTATCGGCTTTAATCCAACAGCCGATAAACCAACCGTAGAACCGATAATATATGCTTCCTGTATGGCGGTATTGAAAACGCGATGCTCGCCGAATTTTTCTGCAAGAAGCGCCGCTTCGCGAAAAACGCCCCCTAATCTTTTCCCTACATCCTGACCGTAAAACAAACATTCAGGATGTTGCTGCATCAACTCTTCAATAGCATGCAAGGCCGCATCTACCATGATAATCTTTTCGCCATTCTGAGGCTGCCTTGTGCCTTGTTCTTCTTTTACAGGTGTTTCTTCAAAAACATGATCAATTACGGTTGCAGGCGAAGGCTCCTCTGCTGCTATTGCCTGTTGAAATGCCTGCTGCGATTCTGTTTTAGCCTTTACTTCTATTTCATTTATCTCTTCTTCATTAAATCCTTTGCTGATTAAAAAACTTCGCAGTTTCGGGTAAGGGTCGCGTTTAAAATGTTCAGCCAGGTCTTCTTTACTTCGGTAAAATTCTTTTCTTACCCCGCTCGTATGATGTGACAATAAAGGAACCAGTGCATGTACCAGCACAGGGCTTCTTTCGCTTCTTACATATTCAATCGCCTTTTGCATTATTTCATAACTCTTCATAAAATCACTACCATCAACCTGGAGTTTATTCAAACCCTTAAATCCGTCGGCGAATTCAAAAGCATTCATTGCCCTTGATTCTTCAGCCGTAACACTGATACCCCAGTTATTATCCTGCACGAGATAGATGATGGGCAATTGTTTCAGCGCGGCAAATTGCAAGGCTTCACTTACTTCACCCTCTGTCATGCTGCTGTCACCGAGGCTGCAAATCACAACAGAAGACTGATTAGATTCCCCCTTTTGCAAAAGAGAAGAATTAGTAAATTCAAGATATTGAATGCCCTGCGCAATTCCGGTGGTTGGAATAGCCTGCATGCCGGTGGCGCTGCTTTGATGAATGATCTGTGGCTTATCTTTCTCTTTACTGCTGGGATGAGAATAATAGGACCTGCCGCCTGAAAAAGGATCACCTGCTTTTGCAAGCAATTGAAGCATCAATTGGTATGGTGTAAACCCGATTGTCAGCAAAAGACAATCTTCCCTGTAATAAGGACTGATAAAATCACAGGGCAATAATTGCAAACCGGTTGCTATCTGTATGGCTTCGTGGCCTTTTGCAGAAGCATGCACATATTTGCAGACCTGGCGGTTATTATCATACATATCAGACATACACCTTGTAAGCGCCATAAGATGATATGCCTTTGCAAGCGTCCCGGTGTCAAACATGCAACAAATATCTGTAAGAGAAAGCTAATCGCTGAAGCAAATACTTTATTTTATTTCCACTTCAAATACTTTTCTTTTTTCAAAATATCCTGTAAGAATATCACCGACCACACATTCACCTACACCTGATGGCGTGCCGGTAAAAACTATATCGCCGATATTCAGGGAAAAATATTGAGAGATGTTTGAAATAATTTTTTCAAAAGAGAATATCATATCAGTACTTACTCCTGACTGTACTGCTTCATTATTGAGCAGGAGTGAAAAATGAATCGGATTCTTTAGTATAGAGGGAGTAAGGTTTATCCATTGGCCTATTAAAGCCGAATTATCCCACGCTTTTGCTTTTTCCCAGGGCAGTCCTTTCTTCTTCAATTCCTGTTGCACATCTCGTGCCGTGAAATCAATCCCGACTGTAATGGCATTATAATATTTCGATGCATGATGCTCATGAATATATTTGCCATTCTTCGAAATCTGTAATACCAATTCTGCTTCATAGTTTAATTCATTGGTAAATTCAGGGTAATAGAAAGGAATATGAGATTGCATCAGGGCGCTTTTGGGTTTCAGAAAAATAACCGGTTCGTCCGGAACCTCATTCCCTAATTCCTTAGCGTGTTCAGCATAATTACGTCCGACACAAAAAATTTTCATAGATTTAAGATTTTATGGTTTGCGGGTAATTCAAAACTGCCGGTTTTATGATTGCTAAGTTATATAATCATTATACAAATTCCTTCTTATTTATAAGGTTCATTGTTCTTTCAATACCGACGCCAGCGAAATTTTCAATCACTTCGATACAGGCTTCAATTTTTTTATAGACAATCCCTATTTCTTCAGGAAACCACCTTCCCAGCACGTATTCCACCTGCATTCCTTTGGGGTAATTATTGCCAATCCCAAATCGCAGCCTGGGATATTGGTTTGTGCCGAGTGTAAATTCAATATCCTGCAATCCATTATGTCCGCCGCTGCTGCCTCCCGGTCTTAACCGCAATCTGCTTAACGGCAGCGCAATCTCGTCCACTATGGTAAGCGTGTTTTCCAATGCAATTTTTTCTTTATCCATCCAGTATTTAAAAGCTTTCCCGCTAAGGTTCACATAAGTTGCCGGTTTTATACAGATAAATATTTTCCCTTTCCATTTTACTTCTGCTATATCAGCCAAACGGGCTGATTTAAAAGCTCCTTCATGTTTTTCAGCAAAGGCAGTTACTACATCAAAACCGATATTATGACGTGTATGTGCATATTCTGCACCAATATTTCCCAATCCGACTATTAAATATTTTGACATAAAAAACAATGCCCTGCACAAACGTACAGGGCATAAAATATATAAGAAAGATTTATTTCTTTTTACCCTCTTTTACCGGAGCGGGTGCAGCAGCAGGTGCAGCGGCGGGTGCAGCAGCGGTAGCAGCAGGTGCAGCAGTTGCTGTTTCTTCCTGTTTCAATAGCCTGGTCAATGCAACAGAAACCACAGGAATACGTGGTGAATTCATGATCTCCATATTTTCCACTTTTACATCTTCCACCCGGATATTGCCATTCAGCTCCAGATTAGTAACATCAACTTCGATATTTTCCTTCAGGTATTTGGGAAAAGTTTTTACTTTCAGTGCATTTATTTTCGTGATGAGCTTACCACCCGCCTTTACGCCTGCAGCAGCACCCGTGAACTTCAGGGGAATACTGGCTATTACTTTTTTGTCATCTGACAATTCAAGTAAATCTATATGAGCCAAAGCATCGGTAAGAATATCAAACTGCATATCTTTCAAAATGCATTTATAGGTTTTCCCATCTACATTTACTGCTGCGAATTGAAATTCGCCGGTATATACCAAAGGCTTAAAAGCTTTGGCCGGAGCATAAAAATTTACCTCTTTTTCACCTCCGTAAATTACACCCGGTACTTGTTCTTCAGTGCGAATTCGTTGGGCAGCTTTTTTCCCAATATCAGTCCTCAGGTGTCCTTCGATTGTAATCGTTTTCATCATTTATATGTTGTTTATTAAGAACTATAGCCAATGTATGACGCTCTTCAGCACAATCATGTTTTCATCTTACCAGATTTCCCCTCCTGTATTATCTTTTGTTCCGCAGATGTGAATGAATAAAGAGACTTGTAATACTCTTGTTTTCATACGCATTCCTTATAGCGATTGCAAAAAGATCTGCCACTGAAATCGCTTTTATCTTGTCGCTATGTTTTTTCAGCGGGATAGTATCGCAAACCACCAGTTCTTCCAATGCACTGCATTCAATATTTTCATAAGCTTTGCCGCTTAAAATAGGATGCGTGCAGAAAGCCCTTACACTTCTGGCTCCTTTTTCTTTCAGCAGCCCCGCTGCCTTTGCCAATGTACCGCCTGTATCGCAAATATCATCTATCAATACAATATCCCTGTCTTTCACTTCGCCGATTACCACCATGCTTGTGATTTCATTGGCACGTTTCCGGTGCTTATCGCAAATCACCATATCTGCATTAAAATAGCTGGCAATTTCCCTTACGCGGTTTGTACTTCCCACGTCGGGGGCAGCAAAGGTAAGGTTTTGCAGTTTTAATTGCTGAATGTATGGAATAAAAATGGCTGAACTATCCAGGTGATCTACCGGGATATCAAAAAAGCCCTGTATCTGGGCAGCATGCAGGTCCATCGTAATAACACGGTTGGCACCTGCAGATTCGAGCAGT
>JAHEZC010000231.1:0-2703 GCA_023251275.1 Parafilimonas sp.
GTCGTCAATATTTATTTTGTCATTGTAATGATAATAATAAGTAGGCCTTGTGCCAAGTATTGCCGCTTCGGAACCTACCCAGTAAAAACTTGCTGTGAGCATGTGTTGTTGTTCAGCGAGCACCCACAATGGAACTCCGCCATACCATGAACCATCTGACACGGTATTTTTATCTCCGGAACGATAAGTAAGTTTTTTTTGTTCATCATAAAATGAATTGTCCACCAGCCCGTGATGCGCAGGATACATACCGGTTACGATGGCATAATGATTGGGAAATGTAAGCGTAGGATAAGATGCGGTCATGTATTCGGCCTTTACACCTTCATCACGCAACCGGATAAGATTTGTCGCATGATATTTATCCGCAAGATCGCAGCGGAAGCCATCGGCTGAAATCAATATCACATAAGGCTTTTGCTGCTGTTCCTTACTGTTAAACCGGCCGGGGACGATTTGCTGTGAAGTGTCTGTTTGGGCGCTTGCTTTAAAACAGAAAAGAAATAACAGAAACGAAGTCAATAGAAATTTCGGAGAATATTTCATACGGTACATGGATAGATGAGAAATAATAGCAGAGCGAATTTATAAAGTAAAATGAAGGCGAGTTATTAAATTGAAATGAAGTTTTGACAAATAAAACTTTTACTGCCTGAGATTATCATGCAAAAGACGATGCGAAAGTGATACGGATATTTGATTTCCCTTTTCATCCATTATGCCTTGCTTTACGAGCCATTCCTCAAATTCCGGAGCGGGACGCAGCCCCAGTATTCTTCTCACAAATAAGGCATCATGAAAGGAAGTGGACTGATAGTTGAGCATGATATCATCAGCGCCCGGCACACCCATGATAAAGTTGCAGCCTGCCACACCGAGCAATACAAGGAGGTTATCCATATCATCCTGATCGACTTCTGCATGATTGGTGTAGCAAACATCCATGCCCATCGGCAAGCCGAGCAGCTTGGCGCAAAAATGATCTTCAAGCGCTGCACGGATGATCTGCTTTCCATCAAATAAATATTCGGGCCCGATAAACCCTACAACCGAATTGATGAGATGTGGTTTAAAATGTCTCGCCACTGCATAAGCCCTTGCTTCGCAGGTCTGTTGATCCACTCCTTCATGTGCATTGGCTGAAAGTGAACTGCCCTGCCCCGTTTCAAAATACATCACGTTGTTGCCAACCGTTCCACGATGCAGCGATTGTGCGGCATCATGCGCTTCCTGAAGCAGGGAAAGATTTATTCCGAAACTTTTATTCGTTTTTTCCGTGCCGGCAATGGATTGAAATACTAAATCAACAGGAGCATTTTTATTCATTAATTCCAGCGTTGTCGTTACATGGCAAAGCACACATGATTGAGTGGGTATTTCATATTTCTCTCGCAGGTTATCCAGCATATTCAGCAAAGTGAAAACGCTTGCAGGATTATCTGTTGCCGGATTTATACCGATCACTGCATCGCCGCTGCCATACAACAATCCATCTACAATGCTTGCCGCAATACCTTTAGGATCATCGGTTGGATGATTGGGCTGCAGTCGGGCAGAAAATCTTCCTTTCAAACCAATGGTGTTCCTGAAACGTGTAACCACTTCGCATTTTTGAGATACGGTAATAAGATCCTGGTTGCGCATGAGCTTGGACACAGCAGCAGCCATTTCAGGAGTGAACCCAGGAGATAATTTCTGGAATGTGCCCGTATTTGCATCATCGCTCAGTAACCAATCTCGCAACTCACCAACCGTAAAGTGACTGATAACAGAAAAAGCGTCTAAATCATGAGTATCAATTATCAGTCTTGTTACTTCATCCGTTTCGTACGGAATTACAGCTTCATTCAAAAAAGTTTTTAATGGCACATCGGCAAGGCACATTTGTGCAGCTACTCTTTCTTCATAGCTTTCTGCTGCAAGACCTGCTAATGCGTCACCACTTCTGAAAGGGGTTGCTTTGGTAAGTAAAGTTTTCAGATCGTCGAATTGATAAGAATGATTATGAACGGTGAAGTTGTAAGACATGGAGACAAGGTAAGAAAATTTGAAAATAGTTAGATGTAATTGCAGGCAGAATGTCCGGACGCTATCATAGATTCAATAGGATAAGGGTTTTATACTGTTAACTCGCATGGATCATCTGGATTTTATTTCGCAGTAAAGCAGTCTATCAATCGCATCACTTCTGCACCATCTTCAGCACTGCAGGGATTCGGGCCATGACCCAAAAAATATTCAACCGTTTTTTCAATGATTGGCTGCTGCACATGCTGTAACGCTTCAAAAGGTATATTTACTGTTTCTCCGTTTTTGGTAACCGAGATATTGGGATTTTCAAAAACACTAAAGCCTATTTTTCCTTCGGAGCCGAAAATTTCACAATAATCTTTTTCCTCTCCTGCTGCAACATTGAAGCACCAAGCGCCGCTGAAAACCACGCCTGTCTTAAACAAAATATTTCCAACAACCATGTCATCCGCTTCGTATAAACCACTTTGGTTGGTCGCAATACCGGTTGCTGTTTCAACCTCTCCGAAAAAATAATACATAAGGTCGAGTTGGTGAGGCGCAAGATCGTGAAATAAACCGCCACCGGAGATTGCTGTATTTACCCGCCATGCAACTTTAGGAACTTCAAGCTCTTCTTTTGTAAGACCGGTTTTAAAAAGCTTAAGCTTTGCGAATCTTATATCGCCTATA
>JAHEZC010000231.1:2713-5294 GCA_023251275.1 Parafilimonas sp.
TCAGTAATTAATTGCTTTATCTTTTTAAAGAGCGGCTGTGCACGCCGGTAATGCGCTACAACTATCTTTATATTTTTTTCTTTCGCGGTATTCGCCATGTTGGTTGCTGATGCAAAATTCAGTGTCATAGGTTTCTCTACATATACCGGCTTGCGTGTATCTATAGCAGCCAATGTATATGCTTCGTGAGTGGATGGCGGGGTGGCTATATAAATTGCATTAACATCAGGATCATTGATCAGGTTGTCTGCATTGCTATACCATTTGGGAACACCGTGACGGCGTGCATAATCTTTTGCTTTCTCCGCATCCCTGCGCATAACCGCGATAAGGGCAGAATTTTTTACTTTATTAAATGCAGGTCCGCTTTTTACTTCGGTTACATCGCCACAGCCGATGATTCCCCAGTTTATTTTATCCATACAGAAGATTATACCATGAAGTTATTTCATTGCAGCAAAGGAGAATCATTTGGTTCATTATTTTTTAAATTATCTTGCTTTCAGATCAAAACTGTTAAACGGGTACTTATGGTAAAAGGAAGATTAGAAGCATTCAGCGATGGCGTACTTGCCATCATTATCACCATTATGGTTCTGGAAATGAAAGTGCCTCATAGAGACGATCCTGCAGCATTAAAACCTCTCTTGCCTGTTTTTATCAGTTACATCCTGAGCTTCGCTTATATCGGGATTTACTGGAATAACCATCACCATATGATGCATGCAGTACACCATGTAAACGGGAAAGTATTATGGGCAAATATTCACCTGCTGTTCTGGCTTTCGTTGGTGCCTTTTGTAACAGGATGGATGGGTGAAAACCATTTTACGGTATGGCCTGTTGCACTATATGGTTTTGTATTATTGATGGCAGGAGTAGCCTATTATATTCTTGCTCATGCTCTTATCGGGCTTCATGGAAAGGATTCAACGCTTGCAATTGCAATAGGTAAAGACTGGAAAGGGATCATTTCTGTGGTGATATATGCTGTTGGTATTGCATTGAGTTTTGTAAATCCATGGATAGGTTTTGGCTTATATGTTTTTGTTGCCGCTATATGGATCATCCCTGATAAGAGAATTGAAAAAAAGTTAGTTACCGATGAACATGAAAAATAAATTTCTGTTCAGTGCCGGATAGTTGTATAGTTTGTCTTTATTCCCATTTATACCTTTTTTCAGAAGCATTCACATAAATGCTGTTTCCTCTTGCCATTAAGGTATCGTCTAATTCATACAAATCAAATGCATCTTTTTATTAACTCAATTTTCTGACAGGCAGGTATGGAATATGGTATCAGCTTTGCATCTGGTAATGAAGAAGCTTAAATCTTATTGTATGAAAACGAATTCTACGCACCAGGAAATATTAGTGATGACAAATACCACATTTTCCGAAAGACAGTGGTGTGAAAAAGATAATTCCGCAAACAGCCAGGCATTTACTAACGAAGAAAAACTGGAAGAAGCGTGCTGGAATGGCTTACTGCCAGAGTTGCTTCCGGAAATAATCGGAACTTCTTCCGGCGGACGTCTTTATCTCTGGCAAATACGTCATTGCAGATCATTTCTTGAAATTGATCTTTGCGAATATCCTTTGCTGATTGAAAATTATTTTTCGATTGACCCTTATCTCTTTCTTTCAGCCGCCTGCCCCAACTGAACCTTACGTGGAGAAAGAGGCCGGTTAAAAAATAATTACTTTACTCCCTGATATTATGCAGGATCGCATCAGATATTATGCATATAAAGAAAATTCAATCCATTGCGCAGAAAGATAAATCTCTCTTACCTTTAACAGCAATAAAAATTTTCATTCAATGAGAAAGACATTATTGTGTATCCTTATAATTGCTTTTGCTGTACATGGTTCTGGTTTTGCGCAAAATGGTTATGATAAACATCCTGATACTTCGGGAGAAGGCTGGACAAATCTTTTCAATGACAATCTGACCAATGCTATTTTCCCCAAAGGTGTATGGACGATAAGTGATGGTGTGATCACCGCTTCGAAAGATGAAGCGATATGGAGTGAAAAAGCTTATGATAATTTCATACTCGATCTTGAATTTAAGAATGCAGACAGTACAAATAGCGGCGTGATAGTGCATGCCAGTGATATAAAGGAATGGATACCGCATTCTGTAGAAATTCAGATTGCGGATGACTATTCGGAAAAATGGAGTAACGTAGTGCCTTCATGGCAGTGCGCCGCGATATTTGGCCACCAGGCAGCCACAAAGCGCACCGTTAAAAAAGCAGGCGAATGGAACCACTATACCATTACCTGCGCCGGCAAAAAAATATGGGTGGTGCTGAATGGTGAACTGGTGAATGAATGTGATATGAGTTTGTACACATCTTCAAAAATAAATCCTGATGGCAGTGAGATACCGGAATGGCTGAGCAACCCTATGTCCGCACTGCCTTTGCATGGGTACATCGGCTTCCAGGGCAAACATGCCGGCGCCCCGATTTATTTCAGAAACATTAAAATCAAAGAATTGAAATAAAAGAGAGATGAAAAGAACGAAATAAAGGATCATTAGTTCCTTGCTAAATCTTTATCTCCTCGTCAT
>JAHEZC010000232.1 GCA_023251275.1 Parafilimonas sp.
CGGCAGCAGGAAAGATTTATAGACCGCTTCCGGGCAAAGGCATCAAAAGCCGCTGTCGCACAAAGCGCCATTAAGCGCCTCGATAAACTGGAAAGAGTAGAACCGGGTGAAATGGAGCGGCCCAATCTTCGTATCAATTTCCGCGTGGATAAACAACCCGGTAAGATCATTGCAACCATTAAACATGCAACAAAAAAATTCGGCGATCTTACTATCATTGAAAATGCAGAAGCAGAGATCATACGCGGTGATAAGATTGCATTGATAGGGGCCAATGGCAAAGGAAAATCCACTTTGCTTCGCATGATTGCCGGTACAGAAAACTTTGAAGGAGAAAGAAATTGGGGGCACAATGTGGAAGAAAGTTTTTATGCACAGCACCAGCTTGAAGCATTGAATTTGAATAATTCCGTACTTGAAGAAATGAGGCACTCCGGTAGTGGTAAAACTGACCTTGAGCTTCGTTCATTGCTCGGATGTTTTCTCTTCAGCGGCGATGAAGCAGAGAAGAAAATAAAAATATTAAGCGGCGGTGAAAAAGCAAGAACAGCGCTTGCAAAAGTTATTGCAGGGAAAGCCAATTTTTTGTTGCTTGATGAACCAAATAACCATCTCGATATACATAGTGTGGAATTATTAATTGAAGCGCTGAACAAATATGAAGGTACTTATATACTCGTAAGCCATGACCGCTACTTCATTTCAAAAACAACCAATAAAATCTGGGAAATTATTGATCATGAAATAAAAGAATTTAAAGGCAATTATGAAGAATGGGCGGAATGGAAAGAGAGAAGTGTAAAGTTTAACGTTCAAAGTCTAAAGCTGGAAGAAGATAAAAAACCTGAGCCGGTAATAAATATAAAAAGTGAAGCACTGAACACAAATAACCGCGAACAGAAAAAAGAATTACTGAAAGTGCAGAAACAATTTTCAAAAGCAGAAGAACAGCTCAACCAACTGAATACTGAAAAAATAAATTTTGAATCCGAGCTGTCGAAGCCGGAAAATTATGCTGATAAAAATAGGTTTCTGCAATTAGAATCAGGTTATAAATCTGTGCAGCAAAAAATTGAAAGCCTTAATAAACAGTATGAAGAATTATTTGGAAAAATTATAGAACTGGAAGAATTGGTAAACAATGAACCATCCTGAATATTGCAGAGTTAACAGGCAAATAACAGCTTTACACTAAGATGATAATTGCGACTTTAAAAGCATTACGGAAAATCCAAAGGAGCCGATATTTTTTAAATTGGGCACAATGGCAATTTCGTTTATTTTTGCACTCCCCAAAAATTGAGCAATAATATTGTTCGGGTTGATCTCGTAGCTCAGTTGGTAGAGCACAACACTTTTAATGTTGGGGCCCTGGGTTCGAGTCCCAGCGGGATCACAGATAGGGAAATAAAATATCAGGTACCACTCTAAAAGGCCCTACAGTTAAACATTGCGGGGCTTTTCATTTTTAGGTTTCCAAAAATTTCCGAAAGGCGGTTTATGTTTTACAAGCCGCAAATATTTTCACCAAAACCCAATCAATCCCGTGGAATGCAATACTTTTCTATAGATATTCCATCGCTATTCTTAAATCATTTCTCTCCCTTCAACCTGTCCGCACAATTCATCAGCGCACGAAACTGGTGATAGGTTGCCTTCCATATATGACCCTTTAACGCAGTTTTGCGCTGCGGCTCTTTATCCAACCCTTCTTCATACCAGTCTCCATACTTATGGTCTATCAAATATGCCTGTGCATATTTCCAGAGCTTTTTGAATTTATCAAAATAGTGCATGGGATCATCCGGGTAAAGGTCGCTCATGATAAGCAGTGTATTCAATCCTTCTGCCTGCGCCCACCAGTTCTTGCTGTCTTTAGTAATAGTTATTTTTTTTGTGTCTTTAAAATAATAGCCTTCATCATAAAATCCGCCCAGGTCATCATCCCAGCCATTTTGCAATGCATGGTCAACCATTTTTTTACCGACAATTAAAGTGGCAGTATCATTATGCAAGCCCAATGCATGTGAAGCCTCCATCATGAGATAGGCCGTTTCTGCATCATGGCCAAAAGAAACATGATCGAGATAATGATGCTGCTGAATGGATGCATAAGATGAATCTCTGAATGATAACGGAGTCCAGTCAGGCTGAAAGAATAAAATGAGATAACCTTTTTTTGTGACCATCACATCACGAATCAGCAACAGCATTTCCTCTAAACGCACTCTAAGCAAACTGTCAGGCCATACAGCATATAATTCAGTAAAAGCCTCCAGCAAATGAATCGAGCTGTTCTGATCTTTATATCCAATATCAGAAGCGGAAGGCACAGAGCTATTTCTTTGAACAGGTGTTCCGTCTCTTTGCAAATGCTGGTAATAGCCTTTGTGCGCCGGGTCATGGCTATGAGTTTCCAGCCAGTGAAATGCCTGCCTGGCAAGGCCAAGTGCACCTGTATCACCGGAACATTTATAATAGGCAGCCAATGCATAGATGCCAAATGCATTACCATAAGCATTCTTGGGAATATCATCCATTTTTGGGCTTCCTTCCCTGTCAACCAAAGTATAAAAGCCGCCATAAGTTTTATCCCACATCACATCACGTAAAAAATTATAACCATGTGCAGCGCAACTTTTATAATAAGGCACATCCGGATATCGCAATGCAGCTTTGGAAGCAGACCATGTGTGCCTTGCCTGTGTCACAATCATTTTATCCTGTGAACCCGTTGGTTTGAAATCATAAGTAAAACTGCTGAGAAAACCGCCATACAAACTGTCAACAGCTTGCGGGTACCATTTATTCAATAGTTCCGTTTGAATGGATTTTTCCATTTCCGCAGCAATCTGCAAACGCTTACCTGTGCCATGTTTTAAAGTTGCTTGATTCTGCCCTATGGCAAGGGAAGTAAACAGCAAAGCAATAAGTGCAGTAAAATTTTTAATGTGCATAAGGAATAATATTCCTAAAGATAAAAATAATAGGATGGAGAAAAATTTATTCTCCTCATAAGACAGACCTGGAAATATTTTCCCGTTCCATTACGTGCTTATACAATCAATAAAAAGGATATTTGTAAATAGTAATAAACAAAATTTTCTGAGCATAGCCTCATTAAATTCTTTACATAGAGAAAAATCTTATCTTTCAACGTTGGAGCAAAATAAGCAAATAAAATACTGCCAGCTTTTGCCCTTATAAATGTTACTCAAAGCCTTAATTAATAAATTTGCAGTCATTATGAATTACCAGGAATTATCAGAGAAAGTCGCTGCGCATGTATCCATGTTTTATATGCAGAACCCGGATACCGGGCTGCCGTTTCATAATCGCACACGGGTGCTGGAGTTGCTTGATAACGTGAAAAAAATGTCTGCGCATTATGAGTTGGATGAACGGAATAATTTCATTGTTCATGCCGCAGCGTGGTTTCACGACACCGGCTTCCTTATTCCGGGCAGCAGTTCGCCGGAAGCAAAAAGCGCCGGTGAAGCAGAAGCTTTTTTAAAAAGCATCGGGGCTAATGAAGATGATATTGCGGAAATTGAACAATCTATCCTTGCTGCGCAATCGCCTCAAAACCCTGCTTCTTTACCCGCTAAAATTCTATGCGATGCAGACCTTTTTTACCTGGGAACAGAAGGTTTTAAAGAGAAAAATAAAATGTTGCGGAAAGAGATTGAAGTACTGCAGGATCACAGCATCGGCGGCGGTACATGGAGAGAGCAAACCATTGCATTGATGGAACAGCACGTTTATCATACCGATTATTGCCAGATGTTGCTGAATAAAACGAAAGCCGATAACCTGGAAAGCTTCAAAATAAAACAGGAAGATAAACTTGCAAAAAAAATTGCACATACTGCTGAAAAAGAACGCAAGGACAAAGAAGATCAGACCTCAGATACATTGAATGAAAAAACGCTTGAAGAACTGGAGGAAAGTATCACTTCACAGGAGAAGAAAGCTGTTAAACAGAGAAAAAAACATGGGGACAAAAAGAAAAAAGATAACCGGCTTGCAAGGGGAGTAGAGACCATGCTCAGAACATCAACAACCAACTACCAGCGTCTAAGCACGATGGCAGATAGCAAAGCACATATCATGATATCAGTAAATGCAATTATTATATCCATAGCAATTGGATTGGTAGTGGGAAAGTTTGGAGAAAACCGCGGCCTTATAGCCCCGACAGCTTTATTATTAATCGTTAATGTGATAGCTATTATTTATTCTATACTGGCCACGAGGCCCAAAAGATCCAAGGGGGTTGTCAGCAAAGATCAAATTGAAAAGAAAACTGCCAATCTCTTATTCTTCGGAAGTTTTTATAAAATGGGATATGAAGACTATGAATTGGGAATGAAGAAGATGATGGGTGACAGTGAGTATCTGTATGGCAGTCTTCTCAGGAATTTATATTGGCAGGGAAGAGTGCTGGGGCGCAAGTTTCACCTGCTGCGGATTTCTTATGATGTGTTTATGTATGGGATTGCTGCATCTGTAATAGCCTATATATTGTCCGCTGTTTTTTTAATTGAAAGTTGAGGGATTAATTATCCTCCATTTCGAAGACATGAATACCTGCATGCGGTGAGTTTATAATTCAGTTACCGCATAGGCTGGTAGTTGTGTCGGGCTCACTCTTAATGTACATGGTTGAAACATGAATTGTGAAGAAAATGGAAGGAATGATACAGAATTTATTATTCAGTTTAGAGTTGATACCAAAGCGAATCGGTGAGTTATCCAAAAAAATAATAAATTCTCATACCAAAGAATAAGCATTAAATTTATTTGTTGATTTCATCACCAATATCTTCCCTTTATGTCTCTAACCCAACTGCGCAAGGTTATTATATTTACTGCATTGATATTAATCTCAATCCAGTTTGCTTTTGCTCAAAACAAAGTAGTTACCGGCAAGGTAACTGACAGTAAAGACGGATCTTCTATAGCTTATGCCGCTGCCATTTATGGATCAAGAGGCGCAAATAGAGTTATCCTCATTACAACAAAGAGCAGCAAGTCCGGAAAAGTGCTGGTGGAATACAATGGTTTTGCAGGTATCGAAAAAAATTCTAACGAATTAAATATGCTCAATGCTGATGAGTGGCGTAAGGCAACAGCGGATATGAATGCAGGCGACCGGCAATAGCAGGAGCTATTTCAAAATAATTCAGCAACATCGTTTTAATTTTTCTCTTATTGTTGCTTCGCGACCGATGTTGGTCGCTGACCAACATCAATATTTTATCCCGATGGGCAA
>JAHEZC010000233.1 GCA_023251275.1 Parafilimonas sp.
TTACAGCTTGTGCTACGACCCTGCAAGTTACCTGAACATCTAAATGATTTAAACTTTCATTACTTACCCTGAGCAGTTTTTTGATACCATATTTTCCCAATGAGATAAGATCGTCGTTTACTGTGCCCACCAATAAACCTGCAGCATCAACTCCAAGCTTTCCCGCTAAGTCAGCGCCGTAAGTCAGTGCTTCGTAAGATGCTTTTTTTATATGCCCGTCTGCATGATCAATAAATATTAATACCGACATATTCTATATTTTGAATTGTAAAAAAATTCAACTTTCAACGACACAATTATTAACCCCTGAACTTTTGAACCTGATAACTAAACTTTGAATGTTGAACTTTAAACCTTAAACTCTATATCACTTTCGCTTCTTCATGCAGCAGCTTCACAAGCTCTGCAACATTATCCGCTGAAACAAGCTTCACACCTGCTTTTGCAGGCGGAAGTTCATAACCAACAACCCGAGTTAATGGTTCAATAGCAACCGGCTCAACAACTTTGAGTGGTTTTGTACGTGCCGACATAATGCCACGCATATTTGGAATCCTTTGTTCAGCCACACCTTTCTGACAACTTACAACAACCGGCAAAGCAACTTCTGCCACTTCTTCACCACCTTCTATTTCACGTGTAATAATTGCACCGGTTCCACTCAATTCAAATTTTGTGGCAAGGGATAAATAGGGCAAATCAAGGAACGCAGCCACCAAGCCGCCGATACAGGAGCCATTATAATCAATTGTTTCTTTACCGGTGAAAATGAGATCGTAATTGCCCTGCTTCGCCACCTCAGCGATCTGTGATGCAATGTAAAAATCATCATCGCTGATTGTGTTCACCCGAATAGCCTCATCACCGCCAAGCGCCAGCGCTTTCCGGATGGTTGGATCACAATCCGCACCGCCGACATTTACGAGGTGCAGTGAAACAGAAGCATCTTTTTCTTTAAGTTCAATGGCGCGGACCAATGCATACCACTCATCGTAAGGATTAATGATCCATTGAACCCCGCTATCTTCAAATTTAGTATTGCCGTCTTTAAAAGCAATTTTTGAAGTGGTATCCGGTGTTTTACTGATGCAAACTAAAATCTTCATGGAACAATTTTTTTCAGCTATAAATAGTTGTTTATGCAACTATCTGCAAATATAAGATGTAAAATTTTTCAGGCAAGAATTGGGTGAAAAATAAATTTGGTTAACAATTTTCCCGCTTTAGTTTTTACTTCCCTGAACCAGGCGGAATCGCATTCGTTTCTCATTTTCATTATCCCTTATTTTTGACACATGAACCGCATTGAAAAAATACAGGAATTTCTGAAGACTTCACCGAAGGATAATTTTCTTCGTCATGCACTGGCGTTGGAATATATAAAGCTTGGGGATGATGCAAAAGCAAGAAGTTTGCTTGAAGAAATTCTCAATGAATTTCCCGATTATGTAGGTTCGTACTATCATCTTGGAAAACTGCTCGAAAGAAACGGCGAAACCACACTCGCTGTCCATTGTTATGAAAAAGGCATGCATGCGGCATTATCAGCCAATGACAGGCATGCATACAGCGAGCTGCAAAGCGCTTATGAAGAGTTGGCGTACTGAATTCGCTTTATACCTTTTCCACAACCACGGCAGTGCCATAAGCCAGCACTTCGGTAACGCCGCTCATAATGTCATTGGCATCATACCGCATATTGATGATCGCATTGGCGCCAACCTGTTGTGCATGTTGCACCATCAGATCAAATGCATCCTGTCTTGTTTTTTCACACAGGTCTGTGTAAATGGTAATATTACCGCCGAGCAAGGTTTGCAATCCACCGGCGATGTTACCAAATATACTTCTTGAACGCACAATAATACCGCGTACCACGCCGAGTTGCTGCGTTGTTCTGTAGCCTTCCAGATTCGTGCTTGTTGTAACGAGCATATAAAATGTTTTGTGATGAATGATCTAAGTTTTCATCTTCAAATATATGAACGGGAGAGTGAATCAGTTCTATGATTTTCTCTGTATTAATTTTGTAATCATGCATACTAAGCCATGTTTCAGCCAATTTTATTTTAAAAGAAAAGCTGCTTTCGTGCTGCAGTGATACAGCAGATAAATTTCCTTTTTGTATTGATGATAAAGACGCTGTGCGAATCTGTACCTTAGCATGAGCAACTTAGACTTGTTGTTCAGTATGGCAAAGCGGATTGAAATCATTTCCCCGGAAAGGAGGGCTTTTGCATCGTGTAACTAATCAATGCGATCTTTTGGTTTCAATGGTTTCAACAGTATATTGATTGCAATATTCGAAAAATTAATTTCATGGAGACAGTAATGATTTTATTTTATATAGCCGCTATCTACCTGTCATTTGGATTTTTGTTTATGATTCCTTTTGTAATAAAAGGCATAAATAAAATTGATGAAGGAGCACATGGAAGCAGTATTGGATTCCGCATTATAATGATTCCGGGTGTGATTGTTTTCTGGCCTGTTTTGTTAAGAAAGTGGATGAAGGCAAAGTCGGGAAAGTCTGAAAGTCAGTAAGTCAGAAAAGTCATTAAGGCATTGGTCATTAAGTTTGGTAATATGATGTATGCAGGTGCGGCAGAATTTGCCCCAAAGTTTTTGTGGGTATTGAAGTGAAGGTTAATGGTTATTTAAAATTTTATTCTGATAAAACATACTAATAGGAAATGATAAAACCATTGCGCAAAAAACATTTACAGATATGGATAGCCTGGGCTGTATTGCTGCCCATACTTATTATATCTGCTGTGTTGGTGAGGCCTGCATTTCCTGAAGATAAACTGCTGCAACCCGCTGCAAGTGCGGCTTTGCCAATTGTATTAAAATCTCTTGATAAAGAAAATTATAGTATAAGTATAAGAAGCAACAGCGATACATCGCAACTGCAATTAGAATGGATCAATAAAAAAACATTGACTTATCCAACTGCAACAATTTATAAAGCCTCCCCAAACCCCTCCAACAGAGAGGCTTTAAAAGATTTCGTTCCTGAAAAGTCAGAATTGATCGGTCGCATTGAAGCAAGAGGAATATATCATTTTGTATTGCCAAACAACAATGCAACAATTGAGCAATTAAACAATAAATCAATTCATTTCATTATATACGATTTTATTCATCAACAAATTATTGACACGATAAACTTTTAGCAATGAGTGCATCTTACGCTGCAGTGGGCTGGAACAGGCAAAAGAAAATTTATGATTGGCTGATTTTCGGTTTTTGTATATTGTATCTCACAACATTCATATCATTCACAGCAATATTCAATCCTGAATATACTTTCGAAACCGTACTTATTCGCTCTGCATCTACTTTGGCAGTTTTGATGTTGCATGTTATATTGAGTATCGGTCCTTTGTCGCGGATCAATAAAAAATTTCTGCCATTGTTATACAATCGCCGCCATCTCGGTGTTACCATGTTCTGTATCATATTGGTGCATAGCGTTTTCAGCATCATGCAGTTTCATTCATTGAGTAATGTAAATCCTTTTGTATCATTGTTTACATCCAACACACATTTTGGTTCGCTTGCTGATTTTCCTTTCCAGGCATTGGGTTTTTTTGCGCTGATCATTTTCTTTTTGATGGCAATCACGAGTCATGATTTCTGGCTGCATAATCTTTCACCCAAAGTATGGAAGACGCTGCACATGTTTGTGTATCTCGCTTATTTCTTAGTGGTGATGCATGTGATGCTCGGCGTAATACAATACGAGACAAATCCTGCGTTCATTGTCATTATTGTTGTTGGCGCTGTGACGCTCATTACGCTGCATTTGATTGCAGGCACACGTGAAGTAAGAAAGGATAATATTGTCTATAAACTTAACCAGGATGGATTTGTAATGGTGTGTGATGTAAACGATATTATAGAGGACCGCGCCAAAGTATTTTGTATTGATGAGGAGCGTATTGCGGTGTTTAAAACACAGGGAAAACTTTTTGCCGTAAATAATGTTTGCAAACATCAGAATGGGCCCATTGGTGAAGGAAAAATTGTGGATGGTTGTATCACCTGTCCCTGGCATGGTTACCAGTACCTGCCGAATAACGGGCAATCACCACCGCCTTTCAAAGAAAAAGTTTGTACCTATGATGTGAAACTCCAGGATACAAAGGTTTGGTTGAATCCGAAACCTTATTCGGAGGGAACGGAAAGACCGGGAGCGGTAATAGAAATGTAAAATGAAAAATGCAAAAGATAAAATGAAGAATGTAAAATGAAAAATGAAGAATTCTATATTGGCTGGATAGGCAGTGCGCCTGATTCATTTGCTGCATTTATAAAAAAATATATACTGTTATTGTTACTGATTGTAATAGTATTGGGTGTATTGCTTTCACTGTCTCAAAAAAAATTCGGCACAGGCAATTTTGAATTTGGAACACTCACGCAAGTAAAGGGAATTTATTTCAACAAACCCGTTCCAAATATCAAAGTGATCAACGGGAAAGATATTTGGGGAAATGCAAATTACATTACTGTTCCGCTGATTGGTTTTGGTAAACACGGCGCGGATGGTACTATTGCCGATATTGAAAAGGAAAAAAATATTTCGCTGAATGGAAAAGAAGTGACCTTGAAAGGAACATTGTTGTACAATGATGGAAAATTATTAATGCAGGTTGATGCAAATGACCAGCCTCTTGTAAATGCAGCCAGTGCAACTATTTCAGCGGATTTGCTTCCAAAACAAAAAGACCTTGGAGTGTTAGACGTTAAAGGAGAAATTGTTGATCCGAAATGTTTTTTTGGTGTGATGAAACCCGGTGAAGGCAAGCCGCATAAGGATTGTGCCATACGCTGTATTCTTGGCGGTATTCCTCCCTTGCTGAAAGTAACGGATAATGAAAGGAAACAAAATTATTATTTAATAGTTGGCCCAAATGGTGAAAAGCTGAACGAAGCAGTTCAGGATTTTGTGGCAACACCGGTTGTGCTGCATGCAAAAGCTGTAAAGTATGATGACTGGATTGTATTGTATGTAAATGCCGATAACGGCATTCAGCATTATTCTTCTATCAAAGATCATTATGGCAGCTTGTATGCTTCATGTGCTGCGGATTGTTTGAAATAAATATTCTCATCGGTATTATGATTTCGCATACAAAGGATCGGATTTAATTCTTTTTTTTATCGTTGTTGGATTCATATAGCGTTCTCGCAGCATAGGCTTATTAATATTATCTGCTCCGTCATAATCTGCAACATGCAATGTTCTTCGCACAAAGCT
>JAHEZC010000234.1 GCA_023251275.1 Parafilimonas sp.
CAACAGGAGAATATTATGCCGTAAAAAAACCCGGATTGTATTCTGTAACTGTAACTAATTTCTGTGGCGTTGCAAGGATGAGATTATGGTTACCGGCGGAATATGCGATATATTTTTCCCCACTGCATTTACACCGAATAAAGACGGGAAAAATGATTACTTCAAAATTCTGACAGACTACAGGCTCCGGGAATACCATCTTTTTGTATATAACAGATGGGGACAACAAGTATTTGAGACAACAGATCCATACAAAGGATGGGATGGTAATGTTAATGGGAAAGAGCAACAGCCCGGAGCTTTTATCTGGAATTGTACATTTAAAAGATCCGACATCACAACCAACAGGAAAGGAACAGTAGTGTTAATAAGATAAGGACAGGCAGGAAGAAATACAATATTACGCCATCAGAATATCTTTTGTTTCAAGCCGGAAACTCCGTGGAGGCTCATTGCTGTAGCCCAGCCTGACAAGGAGCCAAAGTGTATTTTCAGTTTCATTGAAGTTTATTTTTTCACAGAACTCTTTATAGGCAGGTTGAGTAGTAACAATCGTTCCTAACGGATGCATGTAAACATTATACTTCGTCATCTCAAGCCACAAATGCTGAAGCATTATCCCTGCATTTACCCAATGGTTCCGGTTTTCAAACCTGCCGGTTATCCAGGCAATGTTAGCTGTACCGCGCATTGATTTAGTCAGCATCTTCTCAGCCATTTTTCTTTTCCATTTACCGGTAAACCGCTGATGTTTGAAAAAGAAATTGTGCAGCATTCTTCCGGAAGTATCGAGGCAGCGGTACCACAAGCCATCTTTCTTTTCTTCGGCGTCTGTATCAGTTGTCCGTATCCAATGACTCATTTCATTCCTTGCATCATCATTATCTGCCTCGGTTACTATGGACCTGGCATTCAGTTCAGTTACATATTCAATCAATTCTTTGTCTGAAGAATAAATAAAGTTATGCCCATATCCTGTTGTGACAGACCTCAGCACGGCGACAATTTCAGCGGACAATATTCTCCCGTCATAGTGCAGGCGTGATGTCCTGCGTTGTTTAATCAACTCAGGGTCTATTGCAGCCTTTTCATCAGTTTCAACTAAATAAAGTTTGGCAAAAAGTTTCAACCCGGCGGAATTATATTCGAGATGTTCTTCTGGTTCATGTTCTGCAACTATTTTATTCCCTGACTGTCGAGCAGCAATATTTAAACATTCAATAAACATTCCCATTCCGGCAATGGTAAAGCTTGTGTTCCTGTCAACAGTAAACGGAACTCTTGTCGGATCGTAATAGAGGTGAGCTTCTTTTTTTGAGATCAGTTTCATTTTCCACGGTTGCACATTATGCGGCGACGGGCACCAGCGGGCATAATCTATAAGATCGGTCCATTTTTTTGTATCATCACCTGCTGAAATTCCTATACCGAAAATTTTTTGAAATGGCAACACGATGACTGTGCCAAGCAAACCTGCTGCTGTAATAAAATCTCTTCGTTTCATAATAAATGTTTTGAAGAACTGCCTGTTTTATTTGTGGACAGTACCATTTTCTTGTGGAGGTCTTACCATAAAATACAATGTGAAGTCACCCTGTGTAAATCTTACTTTGTCACGTACTTCAAACTCTTTATGATTATACAAGGCAACATTTTTTTCTGTAGCTGTTTCAAGAAAAATAGGAAGCTGTGCCCGGTCTGCGATGTCGAAGCAATAGTTTAATAATTCACGTCCTATGCCCCTTTGAGCGGGAGCTACGCCGATCATCCATCCATACCAATGCGGTTTCGACCCCATTATTTCTGCATGCTTTTTATCAAGCAGGCTCACAACCTCGAAATAAAACCGGCGAAAGGAAGCAAGGCCCAGTTTCACTGGCGTAGGCAGCATCCCGGCACGAATCATACTCCACAGGCTCATCCCGGGTGTTTCCAATGAGCGCATCAGTACAACTGCTTTTCCATCTTCTGTCATCCATGCTTTCCCATAGATCACTGCCCATCGTACCCATGTGGAGAACATCCATGCTGCTGAGCGCTTGTAATTTTCCGGCGTCTTGAAAATATAGCGGAAAATGGGATCGTCGCAAAAGGCCTCAGCGAGCACTTCCGAAGCCCTGCTGATGTCTTGTTTTTTTATTTCAATAATGTTCATGATTTTGATTTTTATTTTGAGAGAATGGATTTCAGGCGAGGTATTGATGATAGTTGTTATTCCTTGAGGCGATCGCTGCTAACTGTTGTCTTACAGGCATTATTCCCGGAACGGTAAGGGATCCAAAATAATCCATCGGTTCGCCAATCTTTTCCACGTACCATCCGAGCATTTCCATTGCACGCATAGCTCTTTGATCCATGCTGATGATGCCGTAATCAAGGTTAAGCGCAAGTGCATTAAGATAAACTGCTTTGTAAAGCCCCCATGATATTTTGTAAGCAGCATATTCTTTTTTTACAGCTAATGCGCCGATCTCAAATGAGTTGGCAGTCAAAGCTTCGTCTATCAATCCCTGGCTGGCAGGATACAATTTATCTTCCCACACATTAAGGGTAGTAAAAGGATAGCCTATCGTAAGTCTTACGGTACCCACAACTTCATTTACAGAATTCAGTGCAACAATATACAAGGAAGATGCATCGTATTGGTATGGAATGATCCTGTCGGGAAATGAGAAGTCAATGTAACCGGACTGCAGATATACATCATGGCAAAGATGTTTTGCAGCAAGGATCATTTCTTTTGTCATAGCCACTTCATAAGTGATTGTGCCGGGTAAGGAAACCTGTTTCATAGCTGTGTTATTTTTTGTTTATGGATAGATCAAATAAATCAATCGTAAAGAATTGCGGAACAATCATCGGCCACTTTTTTCCTGTAATGAAAAAGATTATTTCATTTGCCAGTACAGATGCCACAAGGCTTACTGACGAAGAAAGAGAAGGCATAGGCATACTGGATGTGAGAACTGCTTCAAGGATTGATAGATCGAGATAAGCTGGTATTTCTTTAAGGTAGTAAAGCGGTTTGATTGTTTCAGTTTCCTCGTCATATTCAAAATGATCTTCAAAAGTTTTTCCATCGGGTGCGAAGCAGAAAAAACTGGCGCCCCAGCCAATATTGGCGCCCATGAATACGTGCTTATGCTGTTTACGTGATTCCCTGTGCAGCATCACTGACAATGCAGGGAGTGAATATTCAATTTCGTCCACGATAATATTTGCATTGCCGACAATTTCCTTTACATTATCCTGCGTGATACCTTCCTTGTAAACCCTGATCTTAAGGGAAGGATTAATAAGGAGCAATTCCTCTGCAACGGCTTCCGCCTTATTTCTCCCGAGATTTTTCTGATTTGCAGCAAACTGCCTGTTGGTGTTGCAGGGGTCAAATACTTCAGGATCGGCCAGTATAATTTTACCGATACCAAAACGAACAAGCCTTTCTGCCAGCAGGCCGCCATCTCCCCCGGTTCCTACCATTGCAATAGAAGTGTTGGCGAGTAATCTCTGTTCTGTTTCTGAAATGAGGCCTTTGTTTCGGCTGAAAAGAATGTCGCTGCAAGTCGTGTTCATGATGAATGATTTTATCTGTTCTGAATGACGACCTAAAATTCATCAGCAACTGAGTGAATTCCTAATTGATAAATCCGGCTAAAAAACGGGTTTTTGCAAAAAGTGCTTAAAGGGCGATGATAACGGATTCGAATTATTGAAGCCTGCCAAAAAGCAGCGTTTCACCGGGGATTGTCCGCAATATTTACTAAAACAATTATGATGGAGAAATGAATTTCTGCAAAATTATTTTCAGGCAGGCACGGAATTTTAAGGATAAAAAACAGCCTTTTCCGAACCATTTACAGCAAGCCTTCAAGGACCCGCGACGCCTGGATTTGGGGGATAAGGTTTTCAGGAACGAAGGGCCTTCCTCCCGTTGCAGGAACACAGGTTGCAGTGAAAACGCCTTCGGTCATTATTTTGTTATTCATCATGATGCGTTGCTTGAGGTAAAATTTTGGCTTACCATCCTTATCAGAATATAAGCAACAGGTCACCGTGAAGTTGTCGTCTTTACGCAATGGCCTGAGAAATTTTATGGTATATTGTGACAGCACCATATTGATGCCTTTTAGCGCCTCCTGCTCAATATCGAAACCCATCACCTCTTTCGCGAACCGGTGCCTGCAATCTTCCATATAAAAGGGGTAATACAGGCCATCCATTATTCCCTGTACATCAATGTGCTCGTCTTTTACTTTGTATTCTTTCGTATATTCCATATTCTGCATTGTGTTAGTGGCAATTTATAAAGGCGAATGTAATGAAATATCACCCTGCTTTTCAAACCCGGCTATTCTTCCTTGATCCTGGTGCTGTTTGTCCTTTCAAAATATGTATTACTATGAAAAACGGGACAAATAATAAAAAACAGTGCGCGCAAATTTTCCTTGATATAGATTAATCTTTTACAAGCAACAGATTCATTTATTGGGTTGGGCGTGACGAAGTACAGGATTCGTGTTTCTTGCAAATGTGCCTGCCTTGATTCGATGGGTTAGAAATCCTGAGAGGTGAAAACTTTTTAAACCTTATGGTTGACAATTCGTAAAAATATACTAATTTTGTCAACAAATAGAAGTACTCAAATAAATAAGAAAATGGAAAATGTATTTGGAAATAAACTGGTGTCGGCCCGAAAGATGGCTGGTATGTCCTTACAGGAACTGGAAAACAAACTTGAAAAAGTTGTTTCCCGGCAGGCGTTGCATAAATACGAACAAGGTAAAATGAAACCTGATAGCCAGGTGTTGATTGCTATGTCAAATGTGTTGGGTGTGCCTGTTGATTATTTTTATTCTGTTCCAACTGTAAGTGTGGAATTGAAAAATGTTGACTACCGAAAGTATTCTTCCAAGATTTCAAAAGCGGAACAAATCGCTGTTGAAGAAAAGGCAAAAGAAAATTGTGAACGCTACTTTGAGTTAGAACATTTGATTGACCCAAGCGAAAAGGCAGAGTATTTTATTTATGATAAAGTTATTGCAACTGCTGACGATGCCGAAGAAGCTGCAAAGGAATTGCGGAACAAATGGAAATTAGGTTATGACCCGATTCCGGATGTGGTCGAAATGTTAGAGGATAAAGGTTACAAAGTAATTGAACTGGATGCTCCCGAAGGTTTTGACGGAATGAAAGCAGATGTTGATGGCAGAAAAATTATTGTGCTGAAAAAAAATAAAAAGAAAGGAGAA
>JAHEZC010000235.1 GCA_023251275.1 Parafilimonas sp.
TCGTTGTCATCATTCACATCTTCCCATTTCTCTACGGTCTCCACGATTACTCTCCAGATTGTTGCGTGCATGGAATCGAGCAAAAGATTTAAAGCGGGCTTTAGCTCATCGCCGTTCCAGCTGCGGGTATTGGCGTTAACACCAATGCCATCTATTTGCTGCAATGTTCTGGAGCCATCAATTTCGATATTTATCGTAGAACGATCTTCAACTGGTTGACTTATGCATGGTACGTAACAGATGCATACAGTTATTATCAGCAACAATATTTTCCTTCTCATCACAGGCAGGTCAATCATATTTTTTGAGTTAATCAATGTGCAAATTATTTTTTCAAAATGCAGCGAACAATTGAATAGAAATATTTCTGTACAAGAATCCGCCTGAGGCGGAAATAAAGTCTCATAGATGCACTGTCGCCCGGTACAAAATATTTATATTAATCGACGGCAGTAATAATGATATCACCAGCCTTCAGTCTTTTTATAGTAAGCGCATAGTCTCCATCACCAAGATCCTTTAAAATATAACCTTC
This sequence comes from Parafilimonas sp., assembly GCA_023251275.1. Classification (GTDB taxonomy): domain Bacteria; phylum Bacteroidota; class Bacteroidia; order Chitinophagales; family Chitinophagaceae; genus JAHEZC01. Next base: position 536 of record JAHEZC010000235.1, read on the forward strand.
ATGATTGGAGTCTGAACACAACGAAATTGCCAAACCATTTAAAGTAATTTTTGTTGGTTTGAAAGCAAGCTTTATATACTCTGTCCCATTGATCGAAGTTGCATAATACTGAATTTTATTTGTCGAATACCATACATTTTTCAATATTCCTTCTGAGTATAAAATATGATTCTCGTGCTTTGGCGCCCATTCCGGAACCGCGGCCAGTGCAGGATAAAACATGCGGGGACCTTCACCATAACAATCCGACCACCAGCTATTGATTCCCTTACTAACAGGACTCTCAACAGCAAGGCCATTTGCATCGTTGCAATAGGTTACCCAATTTAAAGAACGATAGGCTTTTTCTTTATAAGTTTCATCTCCTGAAACAGCATACCAGCGGGCGCATTCGGCAGCATAACGTGCGGTTTGATAATCCATTTTATACAGAAAAGAATCCTGTTCGCCTGCTATGTTTGCACCCCACTGGCTGGCTGGTTCTCCGGCAACACAACGCGTAATAAAATTGGTTTCGGTCCATTCTATCAGTTTGGGCAGATCTGTTTTCCACGCAGTATCAAACTCAGGGTGATCGAGCATATAAAGTTTTGCATTGCTTGCGCTCATATTACTTTTATAAGTGTGGCTGTCAATATCCGTATCAGTATGTCCATCTGTCCAGAACCCTGTTTTCATCGGAAACTCAAGTATAAAATTCTTTACTTTAACCATTGCAGATTTATATGCATTTGTGATGCCAATATTTGCTTTAACCAGGTTATCAAGCAGAGCATAACAACCCATCCAGTTGGCACCGTATTCTGCTTTTACTTCGCCGGTATTCATCACGACACGATAAGGCCATACGGAGTGTGTGGCAGTGCCTGTTCTTGCTTTAACTGCAAGTGTATTGGCGACATTGACCGCCGCGGTTTTATATTTTTCATCCCCCGTAAACTGGTAAAGGCGGTAGTATGTTAATCCCATATCCCCGGCATGATCAACCTGTATTTCATGCAATACAAATCTTCCAGCACTGGTAAAACCACGAAACAAAGTATCGCCTGCATTGGAAGTGGTATATGGAAAACCGGGCCATGCAAATGTGGATGGGCTGGTGCCATGATCTATCGAATAATCCACCAGTTTTTTAACGATCATCATTGGCACTGTATCGCCTGTGTATGCATAGTATAAACGTGCTGACTCAAACCAGTTGGGTATGCGTTCGCCAATATCATTCATCCATGTATCGGGCAGCAGTTTGCCATCTTTAATAATATAGGCGCAGTAAAAATAATATTGAGGATAAGATGACTGTGGTTCAGGGCCGGGACTGTTGGGAACACTTGTCTTTATGTAATTCCAGCGCTGATGCAGAAATTCGCTGTATGCATTTTGCTGTGGCGTTATCCATGAAATAATTTTTGATTCATTATCGAATAAAACTTTATGATTATTAAGTGAATCGCTTTGTGCAAAAGCGCATGTCATGATTAAACCGGTACATATATAAGCTGCAAGTTTTATCATGGCAATTCTATCGCATCAAATGAATAATTCTTATTTGTTAAATGCGGTTATCAGCATATACAGGATTTGCTCAAATGATTTTCGCAAGCTGTTAATAATGCTCTTTAGATAAAAGTATTTATTAAGTCTAAAAGTATTAAAATAACCGGTTGCTTTACTTTTTTAATGAGACACCTGAGAATGCTTTCAGCTTCTCATGGCGATTTTATGAACCCCATTGATTTGGGGTAAAAGGCGAGAATTTTGGTGAAGTACTTGTCAAGGCACTAAGGTCATCCGAAAGTATTTTTGTGACCCCGTCAGGATTCAAACCTGAAACCTTCTGATCCGTAGTCAGATGCTCTATTCAATTGAGCTACGGGGCCATTTTGTTTTTAAAGGGCTGCAAATATACTGCAAAATGCCGGAACCTAAAATCACCCTGGCCTTTCTATTTATAGAGATTTGCAGCAACTTTTTCAGATAATTTTTTAGGCGCAAGCCACACCAGAAAAACACCTAATTTGTTAATGAACCCCGTAACAATTTCTGTTTTATTATTAAACATACTGTTAACCGCTATGGCAGCAACTTCTTCAGGACGCATATTTACTTTTTCTCCTGCCTTTATTGCGTTTTTACCAATTTTCGCCCGTTCAGCAAAGCCTGTATCTGTTCCACCCGGGGAAATACAGGTAACAGACACATTGGTTTTTCTGAGTTCATATTGCAATGCCCTGGAAAAACTGACAACAAAAGATTTGCTTGCCGCATAAGTACTTAAAAAAGGAATGGCCTGGTAAGCGGCGGAACTTGCAATATTTAATACATAAGATTTTTGTTGCTGTTTCAATAACGGGAGAAAAACAGAAGTCAAAGTAATAAGAGCCGTCATATTTACCTGCATCATTTCAGCATGCTCTCCCGCTGAATATTTTTCAAAGCTGCCGCTAAGGCCATAACCGGCATTGTTAATGAGCATATTCACAGGTATATCGTTCATGACCACCCAGTCAAAAATAATCTGTGCTGCGTTTGTATCTGCCAGGTCAATAGCAAGATATTTTACTTTGACAGCATATTTTTGAGACAGTTCTTCAGCGATTTTTTTCAACAGATTTTCACTGCGTGCAATCAGCAAAAGGTTAATTTTTTTAGATGCAAGATTGTCGGCAATAGCTTTACCAATTCCCTTGCTGGCGCCTGTAATTAATGCGTAAGACATATAATTGATCAGTGATGAAACTTAAAAAAGAAGCCAACAAAAAGTTGGCCTTAATATGGAAATATACAATTATTTATGTGGTTTGTTTTACTGTGTTTGTAATCACATTACCTGAAATAATGATAAAGTGCTGTCCGGCTTCTTGCATGCTTAGGCATATATTTCCCTGTAATTATCGGTATATACATTACACGGCGACGGCTTTTTTCTCCAAAATTGGGTGATTGCTGTACTCTGTGCCAGGTGCGTCCGTCATGCACAGTAAGATCACCTGCCTTAATGTTAAAACCGGCTTCCGCAGGATCTGAATTATTGTTGTAATATCTTTTCCCGAACATTAATTTGAACATACTTTGTTTATGTGTTCCAGTCAAAACACGAAGTCCGCCGTTATCATAAGGACAATCATCAAGGTGAATTCCTACATTCAGCATTGGCATAATCCGCTGGCCCAAAAACAGATCCCTGGGGCTGTCGGTATGCCAACCCATCCTGCTGAAAGTTCCATTGGGCACACGTATGTAATGATTAAAAACGAGCCCGTCTTTTTCATTCTCCCCGATTCTGCCTTCATAAGGATACAATAAAGCAAGCAATGCACGCAAACGCGGATCCTGCAGCAATTCATGAAGTGACAGACTGAAAAGTGATAAGAAACAAAACCGCTGAATGATCTTATGGCCATGCTCATCTATTCCGAATTTCAAGGTCGTTCCATTTACCTTGGTCCGGCCTTCGGCCAGCCATTCTTTCTCAACACGCTCAGCTTCGCGAAGGAAATGGCTGATAGCTTCTTTTTCTAAAAAGTTGCGAAAAAGTATAACGCCATTTTCATCAAAAAATTCCACTTGTTCCCGTGTTAATTCATTTCCCAACGTGAAATCGGGGCAATTAAGGATTGGCATAACAGACAAATAAATTTTTAAAGTAAAATTTCAGTAATGCAAAAAAACAGTATTAGAAATGATCTCAAAACCTGTAAACTTAGAATAATTTAAGAGAATAATTTACTAAACTTTTTTTCCCATTCTTTGTGGTGAACCACAGCCTCTTTCACATGCGAAGATCCAACGATCAGTTTTATAATACTTTCATTTATCCATGAAAAAGGCTTTTTGAATGGCCTCACAGTATCAATAAGAAGCACAACACGAACAGAATCCGCGTCATTCCACACTTCATGCCGGTATGTATCATCAAAGACTATCACCTCACCTTCTTTCCAGAAAAGCGTTTTATCAGCCACATTCATCCGGCATTCGCCGTTTTCCCCCGGGATGATCAGACCAAGATGAGTCCTGATAATTCCTTTAAACAATCCTTTATGTGCAGGAATATGCTTATTGGGATGTAATATGGAGAAAAAAGCTGTTAAGAGATCCGGTATTTTTTCCAACACTTTTGTAGTTTGCGGACACATTGCGCAATTTTGTTCCGCTTTAACGCCAAAGCCAAACAGAAAAAAAGTTTTCCATTTGTTGTCAGTGGTGATCACTTTTTGTTCATGTTGAATATCCTGTAAATTGGGTAAGGCTTCATTGTAAGGCAGTACTTGGTCCAATTCGCGTCTGATAGCGGGCCAATTCTCTTCGAGCAGTTTAGCCCATCTAAAAGTTTCGTTGGAAAAAACAGGAGGATTGCCTACTGTGGAAAATGGACCAATTGCTCTTCCCATTCCTAATAATGAAGGTCTCAATACATGAAATTTGATCCATTCCTTTGATTTAGATAAAAAATTGTTTGCCATGGGCTTTTGAATTTTTTAAATATATCTGAAATCATCATTTTTGGTGTTACATTTCCACAGGCAATACTTGTATTCAGCTTATAATATGCAAAGATAAAATTACGTAATTATGAATTTTATATTAAATTTTTCGTTTTAACTACTAAATCATCTAATGATCAAGGCTTGCCTCACAAAAAATTTCAGTTTTTTTTATATAGTTCTGCTTATTTCAATTTCATCTCCCCTGCATGCGCAAA
>JAHEZC010000236.1 GCA_023251275.1 Parafilimonas sp.
ACTGTTCCGCCTGCCCCTGCACCTAAATGATGATCCATTATGTTGTGACCTAATTCGCCACTGCTGCTCCCGAGGCCATCGGGCCAGACATCTGTGGCAGAGTTCATCAATATCCATGCACTGTTTAATGTAGAAGCATTAAGGAAAATAATTTTTGCCTTGTAGGTGGATGTCTTATTTGTTTCAGCATCCAGTACTTCCACGCCCGTTGCTCTTTTTTTGTCTTTATCGTACAAAATTTTTGTAACAATGCTCCAGGGTCGAAGGGTAAGATTACCTGTTTTCATGGCAGCAGGCAATGTGGAAGATTGAGTACTGAAATAGGCGCCAAAGGGGCATCCCACCCAACACTTGTTTCTGAACTGGCAAGCCGTTCTGCCTTCATGCGGCACGGTAATGTTTGCCACCCGCCCAATGATCATCCTGCGCTTGCCTTTATAATGATCTTTAATACGTGCAGCGACATCCTTCTCTACGCAATTCATTTCCATAGGAGGGAGAAATTGCCCATCAGGCAATTGGGGCAAACCTTCTATTGAGCCACTGATGCCTGCAAATTTTTCTGCATGATCGTACCAGGGGGCAATATCTTTATACCGTATAGGCCAGTCAACTGCAATACCTTCTTTCGCATTTGCTTCAAAATCCAGGTCGCTCATCCGATAACTTTGACGCCCCCACATTAATGAACGACCCCCAACATGATAACCGCGAAACCAGTCGAATCTTTTTATTTCTGTGTATGGACTGTCCTTATCGCTTGCCCACCAGTCAAGATTTGATTCATTTAAAGGATAATCTCTTTTTAAAACGGGATAATCATTGATCATTTGCTGGGTACGTCGTCCGCGATGAGGGAAATCCCATGCTTCTTTTGTGGCGCTTGGATAATCCTTTACGTGCTCAATATTCTTTCCCCGCTCGAGCATGATGGTTTTCAAACCTTTTTCACACAGCTCTTTTGCGGCCCAGCCACCGCTGATGCCTGAACCGATGACGATAGCATCAAAGACATTGTCAGCCATGATATTTTGATTTTAAGTTGTCAGCAAATCATATTTTATCAACATGGATTGTTTGCTTCAGGATTTTTTTGCCACAATAATCAGCTTCTATTTTTTAAGTTATCTCAATAAAAACCAATTGCAATTCACTATTGAACATTTCACTCTTCGCGACTTATAAATTACCCTTCTTTAATTCATTCACCGCATAATCTGCCGCTCTTGCAGTAAATGCCATGTAGGTAAGCGATGGATTTTGACAAGCTGCGGATGTCATGAATGAGCCATCCGTTACAAACACGTTCATACAGTCCCATACCTGGTTCCATTTATTCAGCACCGAAGTTTTTGAATCTTTTCCCATGCGAGCTGTGCCCATTTCGTGAATACCCCGGCCGGGTGTGCCATCACCATCGTAGCCTCCGACATTTTTGACCCCTGCCGCTTCAAGCATTTCTTTGCCATCCTCCAGCATGTCTTTGCGCATCTTTTTTTCATTCTCCTTTAGTTCGCAATCAATTGCCAGCACATTCAGACCCCACTTATCTTTCTTTGTTTTATCCAGCGTTACTTTGTTTTCATGATAGGGAAGAATTTCACCAAAACCACCCATTCCAAATGACCAAACTCCAGGCTCAGCTATGGCTTCTTTGTATTCCGCACCAATGCTATATTCCGCCACATCATGCCCCCAACCTGCACGGCCACCACCGCCCTGGTATCCAAAACCCCTGATATAGTCCCTCTTATCTCCAAAGAAATTACGGAAACGAGGAACATACACACCGTTTGCCCGACGGCCAAAGACATATTTGTCTTCGTAACCTTCCACAATTCCACCAACACCTATTCCGAGATGATGATCCATTAAATTGTGCCCAAGTTCTCCGCTGCTGCTTCCCAAGCCGTCCGGCCAGACATCTGTGGCAGAATTCATTAGTATCCAGGCAGAATTTAAAGTTGAGGCATTCAGAAAAATGATTTTGGCAAAATATTCATAAGTTTTCATGGTTTCTCCATCCAGCACCTCTACGCCAGTAGCCCGCTTCTTGTCTTTATCGTATAAAATTTTGGTAACAATTGCCCAGGGACGAACCGTAAGATTTCCTGTTTTCATGGCCGCAGGTAATGTAGAAGACTGTGTGCTGAAATAACCACCGAAGGGGCAACCTACCCAGCACTTATCCCTGAACTGGCATTGTTGCCTGCCTGGATGAGGCGCCGTAATGTGCGCAGTGCGGCCAATGATCATTGGACGCTTGCCTTTGTAATGCTCTTTGATTCTTGCTGCCACATCCTTTTCCACGCAGTTCATATCCATTGGCGGCAGGAATTGACCATCGGGTAACTGAAGAAGGCCTTCTTTAGATCCGCTTATACCGGCAAATGATTCTACGTAATCATACCATTTTTCAATATCTGCATACCGTACAGGCCAATCCACTGCAATGCCATCTTTTGCATTTTCTTCAAAGTACAGATCACTCCACCTGTAACTTTGCCGCCCCCACATCAATGAGCGCCCACCTACATGATAACCGCGAAACCAATCGAAGCGTTTTATCTCAGTATAAGGGCTGTCTTTATCACTTGCCCACCAGTCAAGATTCGTTTCGTTCAAAGGATAATCTCTTTTTAAAACGGGATAGTCTTTGATCATTTGTTGAGTGCGTTCGCCTCTGTGCGGAAAATCCCATGCTTCTTTGGTAGCGCTTGGGTAATCTTTTACATGCTCAATATTTTTTCCACGTTCAAGCATGATTGTTTTTAAGCCCTTTTCAGTCAATTCCTTTGCAGCCCAGCCTCCGCTGATGCCCGAGCCGATAACAATTGCGTCATACACATTGTCTGCCATGAATTTTTATTTTTAAGTTACAAGCAAATTATTTTTTGAAGAAAATGGTGAAAAATGAATGGTGAGTAATGACTATAAAACTTACTGTTGACATCTGACTACTCATGTTGCTACACATCACATATTTCAATAGCTCTTCGAAGGGATGCTATTTTATCCTGTGCAGCAGGAATAAATTCCTGGGCAACGTAACCCTTGAAGCCTGTTTCAACGATAGCTTTCATTATGGCGGGATAATACAACTCCTGTGTTTCATCAATTTCATGTCTGCCAGGGACGCCGCCTGTATGATAATGCCCGAAATACTGCACATTTTCCCGAATGGTCCTGATCACATCGCCTTCATCAATCTGCATGTGGTAAATATCATACAGCAACTTGAAATTCGGGCTGCTCAATCGTTTGCATAATTCTACACCCCAAGGGGACTTATCACACATATAATCTTTATGATCCACTTTGCTGTTCAATAATTCCATGTGAACAGTGATACCGCTTTTTTCGGCAAGTGGCAATACCTTCTGCAACCCTTCCACACAATTTTTCAATCCCGTTTCGTCATCCATCCCGTTGCGGCTGCCGCTGAAGCAGATCACGTCTTTATAACCTGCCGTCACCATTAACGGAATCACTTCCAGGTAATCCCTGACTAATTGTTCATGATACATTTTCTCATTGAAGCCATTTGTAAGGCTCACCTTGCCATTATGGTAACACATGGAAGAATAGATACCATACTTCTGCAGCATTGGCCAGTCTTTTGGTCCCATCAGGTCAATCGCATTAAAGCCGATATCTTTCACAGCTTTACATAATTCTTCAACAGACAAGAAGCTATAGGTCCATTGGCAAACAGAGTGGTTTATATTTCCTTTCAAAGTGGTTTCGTTTTTATTTTCGCAACTGAATGAAGATATTACAGGTGCAACAGACAACGCTGCTGAGCCCGCTAAAATATTTTTTATTACTGTGCGCCTGTTTTGATGCGATGCCATTTCGTTTATATTTATGCGATAACTGAAGTTTGTAATGTTGGTTTCTTTCTGCCACGCATGTAAAAAAATAAGATTGTAAAAGCAACAATCAAAATTAAAGGTATAATCAATGTCGTGTTTATTATTTCAGGACCAGCGGCTTTCTTTGCTTCATCTAATGCGTTTGCCATTTCGGAGCCCGGAGGGGCTTCCATGTAATCTTTTAAATTTGAACCTGGAGTAAGCCTGCTGGAAAGTAATTGATCGTAGTGACTGCCCATAAATATGGTATATACTGATACGGCAAACATGCCTGCGCCACCCAGCAGGTTTATGCCAACAGCGCCTGTTTTTGGTAAATTTTCAGAAACAAACCCCAGCATACAAGGCCAGAAATAGCAAACACCGATTCCAAAAAATAACGCTCCGATAAATAGCATATACCCGGAAGTATGGCCCAACAGATATAAGCCCAATGCTGAAAAAATTGCAGATAATAATAAAACTCCTGTTGGCGAAAAACGATGCACAACCGGTTCGGCAAAGCCCCGGCCAATAACCATGACTCCTGTTTCAATAGTCAACAACAAGATCGCATTGTCGCTTACATTTTTTAATAATACATCTATCCATTGGCCGGTAAAAAGTTCTGTAATAGCTGTGCCAAACATCAATATGATCATGATAATAAAAAGAGGGTTAAGCAATGACTTGTACATCTGACCTGTGCTCACACCACTGGACACACGCTCCGTTACCGGAAACTTTAATTTGCTGAAAAGAAATCCGTATAAAAGCGTAGGTATAATCATGAGACCAACCTGCACCTGCCAGCCGATATTAATTTTATTCAATAAAAAAACCAGCAATGTGCCGATCACGATACCGCCGGGAAACCACAGATGAAAATGATTAAGTTTCGTGGTCTTGTCTTCAGGGTAAAGGGAAACAACAAGTGGGTTGCAGGCTGCTTCTACGGTACCGTTTGCCAGCCCGATGAGCAAGGTTGAGGTAAATAAAGCCGCATAAGGGCTTGAAAATTGCCCTGCGAAAATAGTAAGGATAATACCGGCCAGGTGAAATACAAAGGCCATAATGAGCAATCTTTTCATCCCGATAATATCTACTACTATTCCGCCAAATATTACAGCCAGGGGAAACCCCCAGAATGCAGTAGCTGCAATGGTACCCAACTGTGCCTTATCTAAATGAAACTGGTCACCCAGCGTACCCAGTATTCCGGCCCTGATTCCAAAGGAAAGAGATGTTACAAGTAATGATAAACAACTCGCAATAAATAGTTTGTTTCGGTTAATTGCTGACATAATCGTTAGATTTATGAGGGTGATAAGTAGGCAGTAA
>JAHEZC010000237.1 GCA_023251275.1 Parafilimonas sp.
GGGTCGTAACCATTCTCGGTAAGATAGTCCACGAGGTAATCTGTAAACTCAAGCTGCATGCTGTTTGCCGCAAGCATATTTTTCAATTGTCTCAACTGAATGCCGATGATGCCTTTTATTTCATTCTTCATCAGCGGCTGAAACATGATGATCTCATCTACCCTGTTCAAAAACTCAGGACGAATGGTCTGACGCAACAGGTTCATCACTTCTCTCTTCGTATTTTCAGTTATTGTATCCTTGTTGCTTTCATTTATATTTTCAAAATTCTCCTGGATAATATGGCTCCCGATATTGCTCGTCATAATGACAATGGTGTTCTTGAAATTCACTACGCGGCCTTTGTTATCTGTCAGGCGGCCATCATCCAATACCTGCAATAAAACATTCCATACATCCGGGTGCGCTTTCTCGATTTCATCAAGCAGTACAACACTGTATGGCTTGCGCCGCACAGATTCCGTCAGTTGCCCGCCTTCATCATACCCTATGTAACCCGGAGGAGCGCCAACCAAACGTGAAACAGTATGCTTTTCCTGGTACTCACTCATGTCAATACGTGTCATCATGCTTTCATCATCAAATAAAAATTCTGCAAGCGCTTTGGCTAATTCTGTTTTTCCTACGCCGGTCGTACCGAGAAAAATGAACGAGCCAATGGGCTTTTTAGGATCGCTTAATCCTGCACGGTTTCTCCTGATGGCATCAGCTACTGCAGTGATCGCTTCATCCTGGCCAATTACTCTTTCATGCAAATGATCTTCAAGCAACAATAATTTTTCTTTCTCGCTTTGCATCATCCGGCTCACAGGAATTCCTGTTGCCTTGGCAATATTCTCTGCAATGTCTTCTGCATCCACTTCTTCTTTCGTTAACCTGCGTGAATGTTCACTGATACTGTTTAATTGCCTCGAATATTCTTCGATGATCTTTTCCTGCTCTTTTATTTTGCCATAACGGATCTCAGCTACTTTTCCATATTCACCATTGCGCTCTGCCTGCTCTGCCTCCAGCTTCAACTGCTCGATAGCAGCTTTTGCATTCTGCACTTTCTCCACTAATTCTTTTTCTTCTTTCCATTTTGCTTTCAGCGTATCACGTTCCACAGCAAGATTGGCAATTTCTGTATTGAGTTCTTTCAGCTTAGCTTCATCATTTTCTCTTTTAATGGCTTCACGTTCGATTTCCAATTGACGAATCTGCCTTTCGAGAGTATCTAATTCTTCGGGCATTGAATTCATTTCGAGGCGAAGCTTGGCTGCACTTTCATCAATCAGGTCAATCGCTTTATCAGGCAAAAACCTGTCAGTTACATAACGATGCGATAATTCCACTGCGGCAATGATGGCTTCATCTTTTATGAGCACATGGTGATGGCTTTCATAACGGTCTTTCAAACCACGAAGAATGGAGATGGCATCTTCCACATTCGGTTCATCTACGATCACCTTCTGGAAGCGACGTTCGAGAGCTTTATCTTTTTCAAAAAATTTCTGGTATTCATTGAGTGTGGTTGCGCCAATTGCCCTCAATTCACCCTTTGCCAATGCGGGTTTCAGAATGTTTGCGGCATCCATTGCCCCTTCACCACCTCCTGCACCAACGAGTGTATGAATTTCATCTATGAATAAAATAATTTCACCATCACTCTCACTTACTTCTTTCACCACAGATTTGAGACGGTCCTCAAACTCACCTTTGTACTTTGCGCCTGCAATAAGCTGACCCATATCGAGCGCATAAATTATTTTACTTTTTAAATTTTCGGGCACATCGCCATTGACGATCCTATGAGCCAATCCTTCTGCAATGGCGGTTTTGCCTACACCGGGCTCACCAACCAAAATCGGGTTATTCTTCGTGCGGCGCGAAAGAATATGCAGCGTTCTGCGAATTTCTTCATCGCGGCCAATTACCGGGTCAAGCTTACCTGCAATTGCCAGTTCATTCAGGTTGCGTGCATATTTCTGTAATGCATTGTATTGCTGCGACGCAGTCTGAGAAGTTACTGTAGAACCCTTGCGAAGATCTTTGATGGCCGCCATTAATCCTTTTTCAGTAAGGCCCGCATCTTTCAGAATTTTTGCAGTATCATCACTACCCCGTACAAGCGCTAAAAGCAAATGCTCCACGCTTACAAATTCATCATTGAATTTTTTTAATGAAGCATTGGCACGAAGCAGGACATTGTTCAGTTCCCTGCTGATCGCCTGTGCGGCTTCGCCGCTCATTTTTGGCAAACGGTTAATGCTTTCATCCAGTTTCGTTTCTACATACTGAATGTTTACATTATTTTTCTTTAATAAAAATTCCACAGGACTATCCTGATCATCAAGGAGGGCTTTGAGTAAGTGATTGGATTCAATGTTCGGGTTTCCGTTATTGAATGCCACCTGCTGTGCTGCCTGGATAAGCTCCTGCGCTTTGATTGTATAGTTGTTTAAGTTCATATTGTTAATTTGATAATCAGATAATTTTAAAATGCTACCTTTTTCTTTTGGTCTGCTTTTTTATCATCACACCCGTGAGCTTTCAGTAGGGAATATTTAGTGGTATTTTTTATTCCTGATTTATCATATTTGTAAAAATCAAAAAATCAATCAGGATAAAAATTCTCTCACCAGGTTTTTTCACTTCATTGACATATTTTGTGTGATAATTTCGAAGCGAACAAGATACTTTCGTCTCCCATATAGTTTTCAATATCTTTAAACCAATCGGACAAAATTGAATCCAACTCAAAATTCAGGTAATTATGTCGCAATTCCATCGTGCATTATGCATGAAAGTCAGTACAGCATTGGCTTTCCTGCTATTGTTACAGTCTGTAAAAGCACAATATAATTTTTCAGAACTTGATTCAAGATTACAACAAAATCAAAGCCAGTTAGGCAAAGATGTGGCAGCATTGGTGTATAAAGATGGTAAAATAATTTATCAAAAATCTTTAGGCGCCTTTAACCCCAATACACAGGCATTGATCGCAAGCTGCAGTAAATGGCTGACTGCTGCATTAGTGATGACTTATGTGGATGAAGGCAAAATTTCACTTGATGATAAAGTGAGTAAATACCTGCCCATTTTTGAAACTTATGGCAAGAGCTATATTACGATCAGGCAATGCATGAGTCATCTTACAGGCATCCAGGGCGATAAACCCGGGCTGATGGGTATTCTAAAAATGATGAAATACAAAACGCTTGAAGACGAGGTAAATGATTTTGCATCAAAGAATGATATACAGGCAAATCCAGGAACGGAATTCCGTTACAGCAGTATCGGTTTGAACATTGCAGGCCGGATTCTTGAAGTGATCTCTAAAAAACCCTTTGAACGTTTGATGCAGGATCGGATATTTAAGCCCCTCAATATGAAAAACAGCAGTTTTGCAAGTGAAAAAGCAGTGAACCCAAGCGGCGGAGCAAAATCCACAGCAAATGATTACATGAATTTCCTTGTGATGATATTGAATAAAGGAGTATTTAACGGCAAAAGAATTTTAAGTGAACAGGCTGTTGCTGAGATGGAAAAAACGCAAACGAGATTATCCATGATTAAATATGCACCCAAACCTGCAGAAGGTTTTAATTATGCATTAGGTGAATGGGTGCTCGAAGCAGATGCAGATGGAAACGGAATAGTTGTATCAAGCCCGGGTTTGTTTGGCACCTGGCCCGTGGTGGACAATTGCAGGGGTTATGCAAGCATTATATTTGTAAAAACATTGCTTACTGACGAAAAGAAAGATATTTATATTGAGCTGAAACAAACAATTGATAAGCAGATACCAACTGCCTGTACAAAGTAATTTTATCTATTGAATAAAGCTGTTACTTATAGATTTCAACTATGCGCACCCAAAGGGTAATCCGAACCAGTCTGCTGGATTATGAACTGAAAAGTGAACCATTACTTCCCAGGCATCTTTTTTACAAAAGGATGTTTTGGAATTTAATGTTTGCTTCTGTGCTGCTTCTTATTTGCCTGATGATAGGCGTATCGGGCTATCATTATTGGGGGCCGATGTCATGGATTGATGCTTTGCATAATGCTTCTATGATATTAAGCGGAATGGGCCCTGTCGTTGAAATAAAAACATTTATCGGAAAATTATTCTCCTCATTTTATGCTTTATTCAGCGGTGTCGCATTTATAACCAATATAGGTGTGTTGATCGCTCCCCTTGCACACCGGTTTTATCACAAATTCCATCTTGAAGAAAAATAATATCCCCATAATGCCCGATTTGAATATTTTTATAACCCTGTCAGGCAAAACTTTAACAGTTTATCTCAATATGCAACTGATTATAATTTGCTGAGATAAGCCAGCTTGAATATTTTCGGCCTTTCTTAAAAATCCTGGACAACAGGAATTGTTTTTATGAGGAACTTCATTTTATTAATATCCGTTAGCGCCTTTTTAATGATAACCGGCTGTTCCAAGAAGGATTCAGGGATTGCCGGAAAAGCAACTATCCAAATTTCCGGCGGCGGCATTACAAATTTTCCTTCTGCATCGTTGCGTTTTATAAGCGATTCGATTAATTACACCAATAGTGTTGTCATAAGTTCTTCCGATGTACTAAAAGAAGATTTGACTGTTACGCTTGATGTGGATGATGCTGCACGCTTAGCCTACAACAGCAGTGGCGCCGGCTTTATGTATGACGCATTACCGGACAGCGCTTATTTGTTTCCCACCAGGTCTGTTACTATTAAAGCCGGAGAAAAGGCCGGTTATTTTACCATAAAATTTTACCGCCTTAAAATTGACCAGACGAAAAATTACATGCTCCCCGTGACCATTAAAGATGTACAGGGACAAACGATAGTGGACAGCCTGAAAACAATTTACTTTCATACTGTCGGTAACTCATTGACCGGAACTTATGCAGACAGCGGGTCAAAAACAGAATATGCGGGTGCGGATAACACGGATCCGATCAACAATATATCTTCATGCCCGGCGTCAAAAATTATTATCGCAGCAGATTCAATCACTTCTGTGCTTGATTATGCCGATCTCGGGTCATTCGGGTGGCAATATATCATCACTTATAAAAAGGATACAAATGAGTTCGACATCGTGCCCAATGATGTGATGAACGGACCTACCGGCATTCAACCAGGCTCATTTATAATTGACGAAAAATCTTATGATCCTCTTACCAATAAAATATTTTTA
>JAHEZC010000238.1 GCA_023251275.1 Parafilimonas sp.
TTGAAGCAGTGATTAACAATAATGCAATACTTACGAGCAACACATCGGCAATTCCTATCAGCGTGTTGCAAAAGCAAACTGAATTTCCACATCGTTTTTTTGGACTGCATTGGGCTGAGCCTTCTCATACAACGCGTTTCCTGGAAATTATCTGTGGTGAATTAAGCGATATTACCAAAGGCGAATACCTGTACGAACTCTCTCACCGTTGGGGTAAAGAGCCAACATTGGTGCGCAAAGATATTCGGGGCTTTATCACCAACAGGCTTATGTATGCGATGTACCGCGAAGCCTTTTTCCTGGTTGAAAACGGATATGCAACAGTAGAAGATATTGACAGGGCTTGCCGTAATAATGCAGGATATTGGATGACGCTGGTGGGTGTATTCAGGTGGATGGACCTCACCGGCGTTCCCGCATATCATACGGTAATGAAAGATTTGTTCCCCACACTCAGCACAAGCACTGAGGTACCGGAATTAATTGACAGGATTGTAAGAGAAGGAGGAAGAGGTGTTGCCAATGCTAAAGGCTTTTATGACTATACACCCGAAGAAGCAAAGCTTTGGGAAGAAACCTTTACACAGTTCAGTTATGAGATAAGGCAACTGGCTTTAAAGTATCCTGCTGATGTGGTAAAGAAAAAAATGAAAAACAAAGCTGACGGAGAATAGTTTATTAATACTATAATGCGAACAAATATTTACCATTATTTCATTTCCAGAAGCAATGCATTTCCATCGTTTACGCCTGCTATTATAACGCGTTGTTTGTGGCCACGGGTCAGCAGTTTAAGTGATCTTACATTGCTGCGTATATTCAGCCCGCTTTGAGTCTGCGGCACATAAGTGAAGTTGCCTTTGCCATCGCCTAAAAGTAACACACCGTGATTGGCGCTGTAACGTCCAAATTTTATCCTCGTCCAGGTATTATTACCTGCCAGTAAAAGGTCTTTTTTTCCATCTTTATTTACATCTGCAGCTACGATGCCATAAACAGGAGCGTACTGCGCCTCCAGTGGCAATGCATGTAATACAAAGCCTTCGTTGCCCCTGTTTTCAAGATACACGGTTTGCATAGCCTCAGCTTTCAATAATCCGGCATCTTTTAATTGTTCACCGGTAAACAGGTCATTGATTGCTGCAGTCGAATAGCTTTTGTATTCAAGGAATTTTTTCTTGAGAGAAGGAAGCTGATCAGTAATATCATCCCGCGAAGCCGCAGGATAAGAAACACCATTTATATAATAACATAAGACAGGATCAATAGATCCATTATTATCAAAATCCTTATAATAAATAGTCATCGGTTCTTTTTCGCTCACATGGAATTGAGTATTCAGCCCGCAATTACCGATTATAATATCCATATCGCCATCACCATCCATATCCTCGGCAATTATCTTATTCCACCAGCCTGTACTCGCGAAATGAATATATTGAGATGACTGATCAATAAGTTTTCCTTTTTGATTAATGAATACTTTTACCGGCATCCATTCACCGACTACAATTAAGTCGGGTTGCTTATCATTATTCAGGTCAGTCCACAATGCATCTGTCACCATCCCGCCCTGTTCCAAGGCTGCACATACATCAGCAGTCGCCTCCCTGAAAACACCTTTTCCATCATTGATTAAAATATAACTGCGAGGTGCTGTTGGATATTTACCCGGCACAACCCTTCCTCCAACAAATAAATCGAGGTCTCCATCACCATCAATATCTGCGGCCCTTACACAACCTTTACTCGTAAGCATTTGAGGTAAAGCATTTTCTTTTTTACTGAAATTGCCTTTACCATCGTTCAGGTAGAGCCTATCCTGCAATGCAGGGTCATTATCGTTGAACTCATAGCCACCGCCAGCTACATATAAATCCAGATCTCCATCATTGTCGGCGTCGAAAAATGTTGCAGCTACATCTTCACTTGCAGAATCCTTTACCAATGCAGGTTCTGCTTTTGCAGTAAATGTTCCGTTTGTATTTTGAATAAATATTTGCGAAGGCTGATTTTTTGCTCCTCCCATAAAAAAATCTTCAAGCCCATCTTTATTTATATCCGCCGTTTCAATGCATGGCCCCTGGCGTGAAAGATAATTGGGTAATAAAGTTTGAACAGTAAAATCGCTGAACACATTTTCACTGTGCTTTACATTGGGTAAAGTTGTTTGAGTGAAAAGAGCCTTGGTTGAATTTGCACTTATATTGTACAGCCATTTTTCTTTTGCATCGGCAGGTTTGACAGTTATGGTTTGATTCGGTTTTACATTGGTGAGTTTTTGAAAATTATCGTTGGGCCATATCACAAGAATAGAATCAATTAAATTGTTTTTGCCAATGCCAAAATTCAGAACGGGGTCTCCCGAAGATTGAAAACCACGCACCGGCGATTCTTCCTGGTAATATTCGTCGCCTTTGCAGAATAGTTTCAGTTTTGTGCCAATGCCTCTTTCATTTAATGCATCTCCTTTCAACTTAATTTTTAAATAATTATTCTTTAAAAGAGTCTCTGCATTGTTCTTATAAACACCGGCAAAATCATTGGAGTTATTAATCACCAGATCGAGGTCGCCATCATTATCAAGGTCCGCATAAGCACCCCCTGCAGATACTCCCGGTTCATCCAATCCCCACTCGACTGTTTTTTTGGAAAATGTTCCATCACCATTATTCTGAAAGATATAATTGGGAATTCTTAGTGTAGGCATTTTTTTGATATAATCAGGTATGGCATCTACTGAATCATGATGCATCGTACGAATGACTCTATCAACGGAATATTTTAAAAAATCCATGTCAGTATAATCTTTCACATAGCCATTTGTTACAAACAGGTCTTTGTTGCCATCATTATCATAATCGCCGAATAGAGCCGCCCAACTCCAGTCAGTATTAGAAACGCCTGCGAGTTGACCAACTTCACTAAATGTACCGTCGCCATTATTTTTTTGCAGCATGTTCCTGCTGTATTGAAAATAAAATCCTTTATTGAACAGGTATTGAAATTTATCAAAATTTTCAGCACCACTATGCATCTTTATTATTGCGTTGTCTTCGGGCATCATATCTAATGTGACCGCATCGGGCCACCCATCGTTATTATAATCAGCAATATCAGAACCCATTGAATAGAGTGATGTCTCGTCAATGCAGGCAGACAATTGTTCTGTAAATGTCCCGTTACGGTTATTGATGAACAGGTAATCCGGTTCATTAAAATCGTTTGATACAAACACATCGGGCCAACCATCATTGTTAATATCTGATACGGCAATCCCCAACCCAAAAGTGAGTACGTTGGAAATAATGCCGGCCTGTGCGCTTACATCAGTAAAATGGCCATTATCATTGCGATACAATTTACTGGCGAAATCGGGATTATGTTCATTCCTGAGTTCAGGATTTTCCTGCACACCTGCGGTATATTTTTGTAACGAATGGTTGATAATAAAACAATCGAGGTCACCATCTTTATCATAATCAAAAAAAGCGGCCTGTGTAGAATAGCCGGGATCGGCAAGGCCATATTCTTCTGCTTTTTCGGTAAAAGTTAAGTCGCCATTATTGATAAAAAGTAAATTTTTCCGCATCGAAGGATTTACATCTGCACTCCGGCATATATAAATATCCAGTTTACCGTCCCCGTTTATATCCACCATTGTGGCCCCGGTGCACCAGCCTTGCTTTTCTGCAACACCGCTGCCGGCTGTTATGTCTTCAAACTGAAAATTACCTTTATTTAAAAAGAGCCTATTTTTGACCATATTTCCTGTAAAGAATATATCCTGGAGGCCATCATTATTAATGTCCCCGATAGCGACACCCCCACCATTGTAGAAATAGATGTAGTTAGCTACATTTAACGGGCCGTCTTCAAAAAGCGTGTTTTTGAAATTTACTCCCGTGCTGCTTTGATCGAGCCTGCTAAACAAATGTGAGTCGCTGTTTCCGCAGCCTGAAAAAACAATTATTAAGAACAGGAAAAATGCATTATGGCAAATGCGTAACATATTTTGTACATGAATTAATATTCGAAAGGGTTTAAAGATAAAAGATTCCACCGCGTCAATATTTCTTCGGTGGAATCTTTCTGATTAAAAATATTACAAAACTTAATTCTTATCCCACCACAGTGGGGTAGTCACTTTATCAGGTCCGCCAAGCAAAGGAACAGCTTTTTCGACCTCAGCTCCATTGTTCTGCTGCTCTGAAAGCAGGAACGGAATCCTTCTTATCCATTGGGTAGTAGTGTTTGTAATATCCGGGTTTTCCGAATTTGCAACGGGGTACAGTTTCAAATATCTGCTCCTTCTGTAATCAGCCCAGGCTTCACAACCGTCCGGGAATAAAGCGAGCCATTTCTGTAAAGCAATCTGTTGATTTTGAATACTTACATTCCCTGCATCAAACTTCACAGGAATATCAGTAACCGGCGGTGAATTCAGATAATCATCAGGAGCAATTGGCGTGCTTGTACTATTGGTATAAGCATCAATAACCGATGCATCAGTAATACCCCATTGGTAGAATGAATTTCTGATCCCTGTTTCATACAAACTCTTGGCAGTTCCACCCATATTCCATCCAAGCAAGGCCCCTTCCGCACGGAGAAAATAGGCTTCTGCTGCGCACATTACATTCTGAGGCGTAGTGAGATAGCCTCCTGTGCCATTAGGATAACCTGTTGAAGCCCAGCGGGGACCTACATGAGAATTTGCATCAGATTTATTGATTGATTCAGTCAATTGAGTAGAGGTAAGACCATTTCTCAATCCATCGTAAGTACTGGGGTCTTTTTCTGTAGGACAGAAATAGACCGGCATTCTTGGGTCTGAATAACCCTTTAAAACTGATTCCATAGAAGCGCTCATCCTGAATTCATTCCAGTCTGACATGATAGAAAGCCCATTCCAGTCTGACCCGGTATTGCTTTTTTGGATATATGCATCATCGCCGGGACTGTCGGTCATCACACCATCAGCATAAGCAGCTTCGGCTTCACTCTTGGCACGGGCAGGATCCACTTTTGAAATCCGCAGGGCCAGCCTAAGCCTGAGTGTATTGGCATATTTTAACCATTTATTTACATCGCCGCCAAAAATAATATCGTAACTGCCAAATGGTGTTTCGCCGGTTTTTGTTTTTAATACGGCTACTGCAGCGGCTAATCTTTTTAAGAAGT
>JAHEZC010000239.1 GCA_023251275.1 Parafilimonas sp.
CAAAAAATATCTCACCGATATGCAGGCCTATACGCAGAGGAACATTTGGATCTGATTGCAATTCCTGTTGCAATTCTATTGCACAGTTCATGGCTTCGGTAGTGCTGGGAAATGTACACAAACTTCCGTCGCCATAATAATTCAGCACTTTTCCTTCGTGTATCTCAACTGTTTTATTAAGCGCAGCATTATAATGTTTGATCAACGCAACAGCCTTCTGCTCGTTCTCCTGCATAAGAGTAGTATAACCAACGATGTCGGTAAAAAGAATGGCAGCTAAGTGGCGTTGCTGTGACATGGAAGAGAATGATTGTGACTAGGAAATTTTATCTAATATAAGCTTTTCTCAATTACAGAGCACTCTCAATTTTCTGTTTTGAATTCTTCCGTCTCAATGTATCGCCGTCACATTTACTTTCTTAATCCCTTTAAGCATTACCTGTATATTCCTGTCGCGGGCTTTGTTCTCATATTCACTGATGATTTCGAGAATATCGTAGTCAATAAAATTACATTCACTGCCATCAATGGTAAGCATACTTTCTTCGGGAATTTTATCGAGTGCATCGCGGAATTTTACTTTATTCAGAAACGTTACATTTGAGTTCAGCTTTATATAATCAACCTCTCTTCCATTTTCCATCATCTTATTGATCTTATATTCCGCTTTGAAATTATTCTGCACAATAAAATAAACAGACAGTAATAACCCGATGCTCACACCGATCAGCAGGTCAGTTGCAAGAATAACAATAATCGTAATCATGAAAGGGAGAAACTGTTTCCATCCGAGACTCCACATATTCCTGTACAGTTTTGGCTTGGTAAGATTATAACCTGTGACAAGCAAAATTGCTGCCAGTGAAGCATACGGAATCATGTTCAGCAAAGAAGGAATAAGCAAAACAGCAAGCAAAAGAAAAAGTCCGTGTGTGAATGCGGAAAGTTTTGTTCTGCCGCCTGCATCCACATTTGCTGCGCCTCTTACAATTACTGCGGTGATGGGAATAGCGCCCAACAAGCCGCAGGCAATATTGCCGATACCCTGTGCAACTAACTCACGGTTTACCGGCGTGATGCGGTTATGCTTATCTAATTTGTCAATAGCTTCTATGCACAGCAATGTTTCCAGGGTCGCCAGCAGCCCGATGATTACGCCGTATTTCCAGATTTCAGTATCAGAAAAAAGCTTGCTGAGATCAGGAAATGAAATATCTGAAAATATATTGGACGGGATACTTACCAACTGTGTTGGCCTCAGCGAAAAATCAGAGACTGTATTGGTCAAAAGAAGATTCACAATAATACCAAGCACTACTGCCATTAAAGGAGCGGGGATCATTTTAAATTTCTTCGCAAAAGGTTGTTGCAGAACAATAAGGGCGGTTAAAGAAACTATGGTGATAAGAATAGCTCCGCGTGTGATCTGGTGATTGAAGTTTTTAATATTGCCCAAAAAATTTTTTGAAGAAAAAAGCTGCAGAAACCCGCTTGTCCAGAAGTCAGGCTGATCATATCCAAGTGCAATGGGAATTTGTTTGGAGATAAGAATGATGCCAATGGCTGCGAGCATTCCTTTTATCACGGCTGAAGGAAAATAATTGGCGATGCTTCCAAGCTTCAGGACACCGAGAATGATTTGGAAAAATCCTGCAACAATAACAGCCAACAGGAAAATTTTGTAATCACCTAAAGCAGCAATAGAAGCTGCAACTACTGTTGTCAATCCTGCCGCAGGGCCTGAGACAGCCAGTTGTGAACCACTTATCAATGAAACTATAAGACCACCTATGATGCCGGAAAGAATTCCTGCGGAAAGAGGTGCACCAGAGGCGAGTGCAATGCCCATGCAAAGCGGAAGGGCAACAAGAAAAACGGAAAGCCCTGCCGGCAAATCATACTTCATCCATACAAGCCGGTAATACCTGATTTTTCTTCTCATTTAAATATCAGCAAATGTTTGCGCTAAAGGTAAGATTTTAGAGGAGGATTGATAAATGGTTGAATGGGTTTCATTCAAAAATAAAAAACCCCTTATTTCAAATGAGTAGGTATAAAAATCGCCGAATGGCTATTTTATCTCATGGTATCAAATTGATTAACTTTGACGCTTTGTAAAAAAACTGCTGCCATTTTGGCTAAACTTTTTTTGATAGCATGATTTTTGGCAAATTGAAAATCCTAAGTAAAACAATTATAAACAATACCAATTATAAAATATGTCAGGTTTTTTAAGTAAGCTATTAGGCGGTAATAAAAGTGAAAAAGATGTAAAGAAAATGGAGCCTGTTAAGGATACAATCAATGAATTTTTTCAGCGATACCAAAGCTTATCCAACGATGAGTTACGAAATAAGACAACACTTTTTAAGCAAAGAATACAGGATTATTTATCAGGCATAGATGCTGAGATCAAAAACAAAAAGACAGAAGCCGAAGCTTTGACAGAAGCGGATATGCAGGGCAAAGATGCCATTTACCAGGAAATAGATAAACTGAAAAAAGACCGCGATAAGAAGATCGAAGAAGTTCTTGAAGAAATATTGCCGGAAGCTTTTGCGGTTGTGAAAGAGACTGCGAGACGTTTCAAGGAAAACCAGGAAATAATTGCATCGGCTACACAACTTGACCGGGATTTAAGTGTGCAGAAAGATTATATAAGAATTGAAAATGATAAGGCCATTTATAAAAATACCTGGCTTGCGGCAGGAGGTCAGGTTACCTGGAATATGGTTCATTTCGATGTGCAGTTGATAGGCGGTTATGTATTGCATAAAGGAAAGATTGCAGAAATGTCAACAGGCGAAGGAAAAACGCTTGTGTCCACATTGCCCGCTTATCTGAATGCATTGGCTGGTGAAGGTGTACACATTGTAACAGTGAATGATTACCTTGCCCGTCGCGATGCTGAGTGGAACGGAACCATTTTTGAATGGCTCGGATTAACAGTGGATTGCATTGACAAACATCAACCCAACAGCGCTCAACGGCGGGCTGCTTATTATGCAGACATTACTTATGGCACCAACAATGAATTTGGTTTCGATTACCTCCGCGACAATATGGTGCACAATCCGGATGAAATGGTGCAGCGCAAACATCATTTTGCAATGGTTGATGAAGTGGACAGCGTTTTGATTGATGATGCCCGTACACCACTGATTATTTCCGGACCGATAGGTCATAGTGATAACACCGATCAATTCTTTGAACTTAAACCGAGAGTGGAAAAAATAATGGAAGCACAGAAACGTGCTGTAAACCAGTTTCTCAATGAAGCTAAAAAGAAATTAGCAGAAGGTGACGACGATCCAAAAAGTGGCGGACTTGCTTTGTTCCGTGCAAATCGTGGACTTCCAAAAAACAGTGCAACCATTAAATTTTTAAGTGAGCCGGGTATCAAAGTAAGACTCCAGAAAACAGAAAATTATTATCTCGCAGACCAGCAACGAGAAATGCACAAGGCAGATGCAGAATTATACTTCTACATAGATGAAAAAAATAATTCTGTTGAATTAACTGACAAAGGTATTCAACTCATTACACGTGCAGGAGAGGATCCGCAGTTCTTTATCATTCCTGATATTGGCGTTGACTTGGCTGCAATTGATAATGACACTGCATTATCCCCAAACGAAAAGCTGCACAAAAAAGAAGCGCTGCTGAATGAATATGCAATTAAAAGCGACCGCATTCACACAGTACAGCAGTTACTGAAATCCTATACTTTATTCGAAAAAGATGTAGAATATATCGTGCTTGATGGTGCGGTTAAAATTGTGGATGAACAAACGGGTCGTGTTCTTGAAGGCCGCCGTTATTCTGATGGTTTGCACCAGGCTATAGAAGCAAAGGAAAACGTAAAGATTGAAGCTACCACCCAAACCTATGCGACTGTTACGCTGCAGAATTATTTCCGTATGTACCACAAGCTTGCAGGCATGACGGGTACTGCATCAACGGAAGCTGCCGAATTCTGGAGTATCTATAAACTGGATGTAGTAACTGTTCCTACCAATCTTCCGATGGTTCGCCAGGATGAAGAAGACCTGGTGTATAAAACAAAACGCGAGAAGTATAAATCGGTCATTGATAAGATTGAAGAATTGCGTAACGCAGGAAGGCCTTCACTCGTCGGTACAACTTCTGTGGAAGTAAGTGAACTGCTCAGCCGTATGCTGCGGCAGAAACAGATTCCGCATAATGTGCTAAATGCAAAACAGCATGCAAGGGAAGCGCAGGTGGTTGCGGAAGCAGGGATTGCGGGCAACGTTACTATTGCCACGAACATGGCAGGTCGTGGTACAGATATCAAGCTTGGGCCTGGCGTGAAAGAAGCAGGAGGCCTTGCTATTATCGGTACAGAACGCCATGAAAGCAGGAGAGTGGATAACCAGTTGCGTGGCCGCGCAGGACGACAGGGTGATCCCGGTTCTTCACAGTTCTTCGTGTCGCTTGAAGATGACCTGATGCGTATGTTTGGAAGCGAACGTATTGCAAAAGTAATGGATTTCGCAGGCTATAAAGAGGGCGAGGTAATTCAGCACAGGATGATCACGAAGAGTATTGAAAGAGCACAGAAAAAAGTGGAGGAAAATAATTTTGGCATCCGTAAACGCCTGCTGGAGTATGATGATGTGATGAATAAACAACGCTCTGTAATTTATACAAAACGCAATCACGCTTTATTCGGCGAGCGACTTGCTCTTGACCTTGACAATGCCTTTTATGATGTGGCAGATGGCTTGATAAACACCTTTAAAGAGCAAAATGATTTTGAAGGTTTTAAACTGGAGGTGATTGTAAACTTTGGAATGGATACTGCAATCAATGCAGATGAATTTAATAAGGCGAACGAACAGGAACTGATTGTGAAATTATACAATGAAGCAACAGCGAATTACCAACGTCGCAGGCAGGGATTGATGCCTGTGGTTCTTCCTGTATTTAAAAATATCCGGCAAACACAGGGAGCGCATATTGAAAATGTGGTTGTTCCTTTTACCGATGGCAGAAAAGGAATGCAGGTATTGGCCAATCTTGATAAAACCCTCAGCACAAATGGGGGAGAACTGGTGAATGCGCTGGAAAGAACGGTTACGCTTGCTTTTATTGACGATACCTGGAAGGAGCACCTGCGTGCGATGGATGATTTGAAACAAAGCGTGCAGACTGCTTATTA
>JAHEZC010000240.1 GCA_023251275.1 Parafilimonas sp.
GAAAGCTGAAACACTAAAGAAAGTATTTTTGAAGGAACAGGAAGAAAAATTTCCAAAACCCACCATTACTTTTGATGAAATGCAAAATGCATATATCACCTTAGCCAAACTTGGTTATAGGGAAATGCCTGAAAAGATGTACCAGCAATGGTTAAAAGAAATGACAACAGAAAAAGAGAAATACACTAATGAAAAAATTATGATGCCTGATAGAAAGAAATGACACTTACGACCTTAAACAGCAAATCCTGTGTTTCAGATTACTATTACTGTATAAGAGCATTGGGCAGATATTATACTTATGGTTTTTTCTTTTTGATCATCTTTATATTTACAAAATCACTTGGGGGATTTTTTCAGCATAATAAGATAAGTGGGAAAATGATCGCTGTAACCTCCGCGGTAGGTATTTCCATCCCAGGTACGCATTGGATAACCCCTGTATTTTCCAATGTTTTCAATCATGAATTGTTTATTGAAAATATGCTGTTTAAAGAAAAAGAAACCTTCCTGATCTTTTTTTAACCAACCTGAAGTTATCATGATCTGGTCAAATAATCCCCATGCGTCCTGGTATGCCAATGTGCCTATTCCTTTTTTATACATTTCCACCCAGGGATTATATAAGCCGCCCGGTTTTATATTTTCCATATCGCCCCTTGCATTAAGCACTGTTGTTATGCTCAGGCTTACAGGATCGTCATTAAGATCTCCCATTACAATTATTTTCGCATTGATGTCTTTCTTTTCCAGCGAATCAATAAAGTCTTTGTTCACTTGTGCTGCGGCGAATCGTCCCGGTGCACTTCGCTCTTCACCACCCAGGCGGCTTGGCCAGTGATTGACAAATACATGAATGATTTCACCATCGAGGGAACCTTTTACCCATAAAACATCCCTGGTGAAAATGTTTTCTTTGGCTCCGGCCGGCAAACGGACAAATAGCTTTCTGCTGTCTAATACTTTAAAATATTTTGGATTGTAAAGCAAAGCCACATCTACTCCCCGTATATCCCTTGAATCATAATGAACAAAACTGTAATTCCTTTCTTTTAATAAGGCGTGATGTGTAAGGTCGTTCAGCACGGTGTCATTCTCAATTTCCGCAACCCCCAAAAGTGCCGGCCCATCGGCATTAATATCTGCGCCCATTTGTGATATAACAGTTGCAAGATGCTCTACCTTTTTCCAGTAAATAGTACTGTTATAATTCTTTTCTCCTTTGGGCGTAAACTCATTGTCATTTATTGCGGGGTTGTCCACCGTGTCGTAGAAATTCTCCAGGTTATAAAACCCTATGACAGCAGTTTTGTATTGTTGTTTTTGTGCCCAAAGAAATGCACTGAAAAACAGGGGCAGGATAATTACAACAATTTTCTTCATGGCCTGAAAATCTTAGCTGCAAACATAGTGCAGCATTTAATCTTTATCATTAAGAAATTATTATAAATAGCAGTTGAGGGCAAATAATTAATTGGAAAATCAGCAGGATTTTTACATTTGTCTTACCAAAACACTGTTATGCGAAAATTGTTTTTGCTGCTGCTTCTTCAGACTTCTGTGCTCTATGTTTTTTCCCAAATTCCCCGCGAACAACAAAACAGCACAGATACACTTCACAACGGCGACTCAACGGTGCTTGAGGAGATTAAAGACAATGTGCTTGACAATATCCCTGTTATCTCCCTTGATGATAATGATTTTGCAGATGCGGTTTCGCAAAATATTTCTTCCCTCCTTACCGCGGGCAGAGACCCGTTTTATGCTGCTGCTTCTTTTAATTTCAGTCCTGTGCGTTTCCGTATCCGCGGTTATGATGGAGACCTTTTTGCCACCTTTATGAATGGTATTCCCATGGATAATATTGATAATGGCTTTACCCCTTATGGTCTTTGGGGAGGATTGAATGATGTAATGCGCAACCGTGATGTTTCTTTGGGTTTGAGGTACAACACATTTGCTTTTGGTGATATTGGCAACTCTACCAGCATTGATACCCGTGCCAGCAAACAGCGCAAACAAACCAGTTTCAGCTATGCCTATTCCAACCGCAGTTATGATCATCGCATAATGTTCACACATAGTACCGGGATCAATAAAAACGGATGGGCATTTACCTTTTCAGGAAGCCGCCGTTATGCCGATGAAGGCTATGTTCCCGGCACTTATTATAGTGGCTGGAGCTGGTTTGCGGGCATAGATAAACGTTTTGGACAAAGGCATTTACTCTCGATAGTTGCTTTTTGCGCTCCTGCAGAAAATGGAAGACAGGGTGCAGCGGTTAATGAAATCAGGGACATTGCAGGCACTCATTATTACAACCCGTACTGGGGATATCAAAATGGCAAAAAAAGGAATGCCAGCGTCAGCAAGACTAACCAGCCTGTAGTTATACTTACACATGATTTCCGTATCAACAATAATACTTCTCTTGTAACAGCAGCAGGTTATTCATTCGGAGATAGAAGCTTGAGCGGAATAGACTGGTACAATGCTCCCGACCCGAGGCCTGATTATTACCGGTATCTTCCCAGTTATCAAAATGATCCCTATCAAAAGCAACAGGTAGAAGACCTGCTTCGAAACAATGAAGCGGCAAGGCAAATAAACTGGCAAAAATTCTACGATATCAACAGGGATAGTTACGCAACTATTTATAATGCAGATGGCATACCCGGCAATAATGTTTCAGGACACCGCTCTCATTATGTGGTACAGGAACGTGTAACTAACACCCAACGGTTTAATTTCAACATTGTATTGAATACCCGTTTAAGCGACCACATAGAATTAACAGCAGGTGAATCTTACCAACGGATGAAAAATCATTATTACCAAAGATTGAATGACTTGCTCGGTGGTGATTTTTATGTTGACCTGAACCAGTTTGCAGAAAGAGATTATCCTACTGACCCTAATGCAAATCAGAATGACCTGAATCATCCCAACAGGATTTTAAAAGCGGGAGATAAATTCGGTTACAATTATGATATTAACATCAATAAAATAACAGCCTGGCTGCAGACTGTATTTAAGTTTAACAAGTTTGATTTTTTTATTGCCGGTGAAGTGTCGCATACAGAATTCTGGAGAACGGGAAATGTGAAGTCGGGCCTTTTCCCGGATAATTCTTTTGGCAAATCAACGGTGAATGTGTTTTCCAACTATGCTGTTAAGGGAGGATTTACTTACAAAATAAACGGGAGAAATTATCTCTATATCAATGGTGCATCATTAACACGTGCGCCTTATTTTGACGATGCTTATATTTCTGCGCGTACCAGGGATTTTACGCAGGATACGCTGGTTAACCAGAATATTCAAACAGCAGAAGGCGGTTACATTTTGAATGCGCCAAAATTAAAAATCAGGATCGGCGGATATTATACCACTTTCAAACATGGGTTTAATGTATTGACTTTTTATAATGACCAGTACAACAATTTTGTGAACTATGCTTTAAGTAAAATAGATAAAGTGCATTTTGGCGGAGAGTTTGGACTCGAAGCAAAGTTTGCAAGAAATCTCACATTCAATGCGGCCGCAGCGGTAGGGCGTTACTATTACGATAGCCGCCAGAAAGCAGTCATCACTGTGGATAACAGCGCTCAGCAGCTAAATGTGGAAACTGTGTATTCTGATAATTTTCGGGTGGCATCCACGCCGCAGGAAGCATACAGTGCGGGCATTACATACCGGTCGCCCAAATTCTGGTTTATCAGCCTGACGGGAAATTATTTCGATAAAATGTGGCTCGACTTTAATCCTATCAGGAGAACTTATGCAGCAGTGGAAGGTCTTGATCCGAAAAGTGATCTTTGGCACAGCATCATTGACCAGACACAGCTTGATGCTCAATATACGCTGGATTTGTTTGCCGGATATTCCATTAAGCTGGGAAAGATTTCCAAAACAAACAAAAATATTTTTCTCTCCCTGAATGCCGGAGTAAATAATCTTCTGAATAATAAAGACATTATTACCGGCGGTTATGAACAATTGAGATTTGATTTTGACAATCATGATGTTAATAAATTTCCGCCTAAATATTATTATGCGTATGGACTGAATTATTTCATTAGTGCAACTATTCGGTTTTAAGTAATTATACTCTTTTTCAAAAACATGCAACTTCTTAATATGAAAAATAAAACCCGTTTTCTCCCGGTTAGTTTTATCACATTAATGGCAACGTATTTTTTTGCAGCCTCCTGCAATAAAAAATTTGACGAGCCGCCGGTATATGTTCCGCCGGACATTACGGCTAATACCACTATTCAGGAATTAAAAGCGATGCATAAAATGAGTAATGTAGAAGCTATTACAGATGATAAGATCATTGAAGGAATAGTGGTGGCCAATGATTCTACAGGGAATTTTTTTAAACAGATAATCATACAGGATGAAACAGGCGGTATTGCGATACGACTCGATAATTATAATCTTTATACATCTTATCCCGCAGGTCGCCAGGTATTTATTAAGCTGAATGGATTATTCCTTGGCGATTATAACAGGCTTATCCAGGTTGGCGGCAGTGTGGATAATAGCGGTACATTCCCGAATGTAGCGCCGCTTGATGCTTTGTTGGTGGATCAATATGTAGTAAAAGGAACTTTGGGAAATCCTGTAGCACCTAAATCAGTAACAGTAGATCAGTTGAATGACAGTTATCAAAATATGCTGATCAAACTGACTGACTTTGAATTTTCCTCAAACGATATAGGTAAAACTTATGCCAATACTGTAACCAACGCCTCCGTTAATTTTACCATTAAAAATTGCGCTGGTCAGAGTATTATATTACGCAACAGCGGCTATGCAAGCTTTGCAGGATTAACAGTGCCGGGCGGCAATGGTTCTATTACAGCCATTTACAGTGTATTCGGCTCTGACAAGCAATTATTTATCCGGGATACTTCAGATTTAAAGTTCAACACTATTCGTTGTGATGGTTCAGGGACCGGCGGTACTGTAATTTTCACACAGGATTTTTCCGGTGTAGCCGTGAACAGTGATATTTCGCTGCCGGGATGGGTGAATGTCGCTGAAACAGGCACAGTCAAATATGTTGGCAGTTCATTCAGCGGTAACAGCTTTGCAAAAATTTCAGCCTTTAACAGTGCACAGGATGCAGTAAAAAGCTGGCTCGTTACTCCGGCTATAAATCTGACCGG
>JAHEZC010000241.1 GCA_023251275.1 Parafilimonas sp.
CCAATGCGGTTGCACAACGCCGGAGTACCCGAAATCACCGATTCTTAAAGGGCAAACCGGCACGATTAAAGTAACTTATAATGCTGCAGCTATGGGTAAATTTACGAAGCAGGTTACAGTAAAGTTTGCCAATATTACAAATCCTGTAATTCTTACCATTGACGGCGAAGTAGAGCAGAAGCAACAGGCTCCGCAGCGATAGTTACAAAACATTACCGCTTCAAAAAAATATAGACTCTGTCTCTCCGGCATTGAGAGGGATGGGGTTTTTTCGTTTATGCAGGAAGCCTTTGCAACTAACCAATAAATGAAAATGGAGAGAATTATAAAATGGAAGCAACCAATTATTACCTCTACCGGAAATCATCTTCAGCTAAATCATCGTCATCATAATTCATTTGTCCCAGGTTCATCATACTGCCGATCAGGTCTTTAAATTCAATCCTGCCTTCAATTATTTTTTTGCTGATAAGTGAATGAGCAGCGAGTCCGTACAGTACAAATTCCATCAGCAGTGCACTTTCTTTTTCATTTGCATGAGAAAAATATTTTTTTACAAATGCACACAAGCCATCTACTTTATACAAAGAGGTAATCTTTTCTGTATCTTTCATGTCAGTGAACAGATCAAGATGATTTCCAGCGTCAAACCAACGGGTGATAGCCTTGTAAGGATTTTCTTCTTCTCTTGATTGCATGGATGGCTTTCCCGGTGAAGTCTTTCTTTTTTTCAATGCTTCAGGATTGGGAAAATAATTAACGAACTGTGTGCGGATTGATTTATCCATTAAGTTTAATGCAACCTGGAACGGCCCTTCCTGTTCGCCTTCATATACAAGCTCGATCTTTCCCGTAATAGAAGGAATTATTCCCGCAAGATCACTTATCCAGACCTGTGTATTTTTTTCGTTGAGAAAAAGCGCCCTTCTCTCTGCGCTGCTGTATGCATTTTCAAATGCTGAAATAGTAAGCCTTGCACTCACACCGCTTTTTTTGTCAACGTATTCATTATTCCGGGCTTCAAAAGCAATCTGTTCAATTAATCTTTTCACCAGATCACTCACATTCACTCTTGCCTTTTGCTCGTCCGGCACATCAGCTTCCTGTTCAGTAATAGCGAGAGAATTTTCAATTGTTTTGGGATAATGTGTGAGTATCTGGCTTTGAATACGGTCTTTGAGGGGAGTAACAATACTGCCACGGTTAGTATAATCTTCCGGGTTTGCTGTAAATACAAACATAATATCAAGCGGCATGCGCAATTTGAAACCACGGATCTGGATATCGCCTTCTTCGAGAATATTGAATAATGCTACCTGAATGCGGGCCTGCAGATCAGGAATTTCATTAATAACGAATATGCCGCGGTTGCATCGCGGAATAATTCCATAATGGATCACTCTTTCATCTGCAAAACTTAAACGCAGGTTAGCGGCTTTAATAGGATCAATGTCTCCGATTAAATCAGCCACACTAACATCCGGCGTGGCGAGTTTTTCCCCATAACGTTCGCTTCTAATGAGCCAGAAAACCGGGGTATCATCGCCATGCTGTGCAACGAGGTCTTTTGCATATTTGCTTAATGGCCTGAGCGGGTCATCATTTATTTCGCTGCCTTCGATCACCGGAATATATTCATCAAGCAAATCTGTAAGCTGGCGTGCCATACGCGTTTTAGCCTGCCCGCGCAAACCAAGAAATAAAATATTATGACGGCTGAGCAATGCACGCTCTGTATCGGGTATCACGCTATCTTCATAACCTATAATACCACTAAAAGTATTTTCTTTGCTGCGTATTTTTTCAATAAGGTTTTTACGAAGCTCCTCTTTCACAGATTGACTTTTATAACCGCTCTTTTTTAATTCGCCTAAGGTTTTGATCTTTTCGATATTCATTCGATATATTTTTATTTTGCCACAATGACACCAAGTCGCAAAGATTAAACTACAAAACGTTTCATACCTTCCTTAATAATCGGTACATTAAAGTTTATAAGAAATCCCATTCTTATTTTAGCCAGTTTCAAATGACTTATTATTTGTGCCTGCCAGACAGGGTTTACTGTATCTATATCTTTCAATTCACATATTACTAAATCTTCTGCCAAAACATCGGGTCTGAGCCCTTCATTGAAAATAATATTATCATAAACTACAGGTATATCAATTTGCCTTTTATATTGAATCCCATTTTTATTTAGTTTATGGCAAATACATATTTCATAAATTTACTCAAGTAAACCCGGGCCTAATTGTGAATGAACTTTAAAAGCACAATCAACAATTTATTTTTCCAGATATTTTTCTCTTTCTGATACATAAAGAATTTGTGTCTTTGTGATTTCGTGGCTAAACTCAATACACCGTTTTTCTTTTTCCGCTTTCAAAATCTTTGAATATAAATGCACCCAATCTGTCCAATGATGCAAAAAATGCTTTACCATTATTGGTTTCAGTGAATTCAGTTACAAACCTTTGCAGGTAAGGGTCAGACGCGATCATAAAAGTAGTGATGGGTATTTTTAATTTTTTACATTGTGCTGCCAGATTCAGGCAACGGGCAGTAATTTTTCGGTCGAGCCCAAAAGCATTTTTATAGTATCGTTTACCGATCTTTAAACAGGTAGGCTTTCCATCAGTGATCATAAAAATCTGCTTGTTGGGATTTTTTCTTCTGCGTAAAATATCCATTGCTAATTCGAGACCTGCAACTGTATTGGTATGATAAGGCCCCACCTGCAAATAGGGGAGGTCTTTTATTTCTACAGGCCACGCATCATTACCAAATACTACAATATCCAGCGTGTCTTTCGGATATTTTGTAGTGATGAGTTCACTCAAAGCCATTGCGACTTTTTTTGCAGGCGTTATCCTGTCTTCTCCATATAAGATCATGGAGTGGGAAATATCAATCATCAATACTGTTGATGTCTGTGCTTTGAAATCCGTTTCCCTTATTTGCAGATCGTCTTCCTGCATAGCAAAACTTTCAATGCCGTGATTGATCTGTGCATTACGAATGCTTTCAGTAAAATCAATCTGCTCCAGCATATCTCCAAACTGAAAAGGCCGGTGATCCGGGCTTATTTCATCTCCTTGCCCCGGCTTATTTGTCGTATGGTCACCCTGTTTACTTTTCTTCAGCTTTCCGAAAATTTCTTCAAGGCTGCGTTTACGAATGCTTTGTTCACTTTTCGCAGTAATTTCAATTTTACCTGTCTCATTATTATCTTTTATGTATCCATTTTTTTTCAGGTCATCAATAAAATCGCCCATGCCATACTCATCATCCGTAAGTTGGTATTTTTTATCAAGCTCATTCATCCACTGCAGAGCTTCCTGTACATCTCCATTGGTGTAAGTGAGTAATTGCATAAACAGATCAAGCAACTGTTCAAAGCGGCTTTTACCCTGCATATTGGGGTCAAATTTTGTAAACCGATTTCCAATCATAGGCGTAAGCTACGCAAAAAATTAATGCTCTTAATTTCTGGAACAGAGTAATATTCATTTGTCAGAAAAAGTAACATTTTCATAAAACATTTAAAAGGGGTTTATGTTGTGTAAGGATAATAAAATTATACACAACAAGGCCATGAATAAAGATGCATGTATAATAATGCATAATTTTTTGCGGTGATATGGAGAGAAAAAAAGCCGCTCAATTTGTTGAAGCGGCTTTATATCTTACTTTAATTTCCCATCATGCTATTCAAACTTTAAATCCAAACCAAGGCCCCTCAGTTCATGCACCAATACATTGAACGATTCCGGAACCCCTGCCCTCGGAATATTATCACCTTTTACTATACTTTCATAAGTCTTGGCACGTCCGATAATATCATCTGATTTAATGGTAAGAAGTTCCTGTAAAATATTGGATGCGCCATAAGCCTCCAGTGCCCATACTTCCATTTCACCAAAACGCTGACCCCCAAATTGCGCCTTCCCTCCAAGCGGTTGCTGCGTAATCAGGCTGTAAGGTCCGATAGAGCGTGCATGCATCTTGTCGTCAACCATGTGATGCAACTTGATTATATAAATTACACCCACAGTAGCCTTCTGGTGAAAACGATCTCCGGTTTCACCATCATAAAGATAAGTATGACCCATCATTGGTATATCGGCATCTTTACAATAATCTGCAATTTCATCTACTGTAGCTCCATCGAAAATCGGGGTGGAAAATTTTACCCCAAGATTTTGACCTGCCCATCCGAGGATGGTTTCATAGATCTGCCCGAGGTTCATACGTGAAGGCACGCCCAGGGGATTGAGTACAATATCAACCGGCGTTCCATCTTCAAGGAAAGGCATATCTTCCTGGCGAACTATTTTGGCAACAATTCCTTTATTGCCATGACGTCCCGCCATTTTATCTCCAACCTTCAGCTTACGTTTTACTGCGAGATACACTTTTGCAAGTTTTAATACACCTGCAGGCAATTCATCGCCGATCGAGATATTAAATTTTTCACGCTTGTAGCGGCCCAATTCTTCATTGTATTTAATACTATAATTGTGCAATAAAGTATTGATTAGTTCATCTGTTGCCGGATTTCCGGTCCAACCGAGCGGATTTACATTCTGGTAATCAATAGCAGCAAGGTTTTTTGCATTGAACCTTGTGCCTTTGCCGATAAGTGTTTCACCAAAATTATTGGTTACACCGGCAGAAGTTATATCCCTGAGCAGTGTCTGTAGTTTACTGAGCAACAACTCATTTAATTCCTCTTCATTCCTGTCGTGAATTTTTTCTACTTTTTCCAACTGTGCTTTTTCGCGGATCTTCCCGTTCTTATCTTTCTTAGCGCGCTGGAAAAGCTTTTTATCTATGACAACACCTTCTGTTCCATTAGGAGCTTTCAATGATGCATCTTTGGCATCACCGGCTTTATCACCGAATATAGCACGTAACAATTTCTCTTCAGGGGTAGGATCACTTTCGCCTTTTGGTGTAATTTTCCCAATTAGAATATCGCCTTCACGGACCTGCGCTCCAATCCGGATAATACCATGCTCATCAAGATCCTTAGTGGCTTCTTCAGATACATTGGGTATATCGGGTGTCAATTCCTCTTCACCGAGTTTGGTATCGCGAACCTCAAGTTCATATTCATCAATATGGATGGCAGTTAATAAATCTTCAAGAACAACTTTTTCATTTATAAC
>JAHEZC010000242.1 GCA_023251275.1 Parafilimonas sp.
ATGAAAGCAATGGTGCCACAGTTCCAGACAGGTAAATATGAATTACTGTTCAAAGACAGCATCATTATATATAAGTCTGTAAAGGAGGAGGAAGCGCCGGATCCTTTCGATGGCGGCGGTGGTGGTGGCAACTTTGTCATAAAGATTGCCGGGCCTGGTGATAACGCGACAGAATACAGAAACTTCAGCAACAGAAAATTCTTTGAGCAAACAGAATTAGAAGATAAAAAGTACGTGATAGATGATACCATTCACCTGCCTGCATGGAAGCTGAGTGATGAAACAAAAAATATTTCAGGGCATATTTGCAAAAAAGCGACTTCAAAATCAGAGCGGGGAGAAAATGTGACAGCGTGGTATGCGGAAGATATTCCGGTGCCTGCCGGTCCGGGAAGTTTTTGCGGTTTGCCCGGCGCTGTTTTAATGGTGGATGTGGACAATGCTTCCGTTGTTTATACGGTGCTTGATATTCAAAGCTCGTTAGATACAAAAGAATTGAAAGAGCCTGGCGACGGCAAACATATTACCCGCGCTGATTTTATGAAGAAGATGGATGAGCTTTTTGGCCCGCCCGATGAAAAAGGAAGAAGGATCATCAGGAATTAGAGATTAATGAAAGCCGCAAATCACAAGATGAACGCTGGATTAGCATAGAAAATGTTTTGAATTGGGCACGCTGTAACGAAAACTTAACATTTTTAAAATTAAAAAGTTTCAATAACGTAAATATTTTTGATGTAATATTTACAATATGGAACCTCTTAAACAATTTTTCTTCTATGTTTTTATGGGTATTTGTATTGTCTGTATTGGCCTGAAGACAATTTTTTGGGGCAAAATAGAGGGAGATGAGAAAAATAGTCTGCTGAAAAGTTTTTTTAAATGGTATCCGCTCGAATTAAGATATGAAGCCGGCATTTCAACCCGCAAAAAACAGTTTATGAGCATCAGCAATGTCATTAATCTTATCTGGTGGCCTTCTGTTTCCCTTTTTATAGTTATGTGGTACGAATTGTACCTGCTTTTTACAGTATGATTGCTGAACGTTTCCCATGTCAAAGGGTTTTCAAATATTGGATGATTTATTTTAGCTGGTAAGCCATCACCATTTAACCTTAGTCCCAGATAAATCATTCTGCCTTTATGGCTTTATTACCTTCAATTGATCAGGGCTTCCAAAGGAATGCAAGGTCTTATGATAAAATTTTACAGGGGATTAAATTCTTTTTACTTTTAAACTATCAAATTTGAAAACTTTAAAAGCCAATCAAAATGAAAAATTTACTTTCCATTCCTGTTATTGCAATTATAGCTTTCTCCTGCAATACAATGAATAATTCCGCCGGTATGAACGCCGAAGCCAGCAAAGCTAAAGTGCAGAGTTTCTACGACGCAGTTATTAACGGTCATAATACAGCCATGATCGATTCTTTTTGCGCCGCAGATTTTATTGACCACAATCCCGATCAGGGCCATTCAGGCAAAGGAATTGATGACCTGAAAGCTGGCTTCAAAGATTTCTTTGCAGGCTTTCCTGATATTCATGTAAAAACCAATTTCATGATAGCAGAGGGTGATACGGTAATGGCTCATGTAACGTTGACAGGCACTAATTCAGGAGCAATGGGAGGCATGCCTGCCACCAATAAACAAGTAAGTATTGACGGCATTGATGTAATTGTAATAAAGGACGGTAAAGCTGCTGAACGCTGGGGATTCTTTGATACCGAGAAAATGATGCAGGAACTTGGTATGATGCCTCAACCCGCAACGCAGGATAGCCCGGCAAAGAAAAAATGATCTGAAAAAAAGGGTAGCATAAAAATAATTTTTTTGTAAGGCATTGCCTCCGGCTGGGAGACGATGCCTTACACATTTATTCACATCATGCCTGCCCCACAAGGGACAATATTTGGTGTCAATAAAAATATTTTTTAGATGCGTATGCTTATTGGTTTGCTTAGATGTTAGGGCAGTGAAAAGGTTGGTTGTTGGTCGCGACCAAAAAGAGCGGGAAATTGAATTGCTTATTTTTTAAACCAATTCAATAATTCCTGGAAGGTCCATTTATTACCTTTTTCAAAAAAATTGTAAGTCTCATTCCATTCTCTTCCCTGGCCCCATCCAGCCATTGTTGAAATGATCATCGTTTTATTTTCACCAAGCGGTTTAACCTGTATTATTTCCTGCAGGTTTTTATCTTCCTGCCTGCATTTTTCAGCAAACTTATCATTAAGCGCAACTTTTAAAACAAGCATTTCTTCCGGAAGATAACTCATGATGCCAAGCGTTATCGTTCCATCATCACCAATCTTTGCGGCTTCATTATAATTTGTTTTTATTGTTCCGCCTACTCTTAAATCAAGTGACACAACAGGAGCTATCCATTTTTTAAGTCCGCTTTCTGTAGCAATCGTATTCCATACATCATCCAAAGATTTGTTTACCATAATTGACAGGCAAAGAAATTTTTCTCCACCTGCTGTTGTGAATGAATTATTGAATACACTATCAGGCGAAATGTCCAACGATCCCGTCACGGATTGAAAACTCCCTGTGAGCCTTGCATTTTCGTGTTGCCCCTGGCTATATGAGTTTATTGCAACAAAAAATAATGCGACTGTAATCAGCTTATTCATAGTTTGAAGTTTTGTGATGAATTAATGCCAAATTCCAAGTATAGCACCCATTGCTGTAAATGCAACTGTAATATAACCGCCGTTGATAAAAATATATGTAGCAGAACGTTTTTCAAAAAGTGAAATAATTGCAATAGAAAAAAACACCCAGCCAAAACCCGCGAGAAAACCGGCGAGCAAGCCATATTGAAAGTCTGTCTGCACACCAATAAACATTGCAAGATTAAAAGCCATGATGAATGAAAAAAGAAAAGACAACCCAAAAACAATTGGAAGTTTTCGCTGTTGCAATAATTCTTTTGTATAATTATTTGCTGACATCCATGGTTTTTCAAAAATTGAATACCATATTCCACCGATCAAAAATGTTGAGACTGCTGCAACCAATATTGCTAACCAGTTAAGCTGAGAAAAAGTTTCATGCATATCCATTGTAATAATTTTTACAAAGCTAATTGCATGCTTAAAAGAACTATTGTAAAAAATTTACCTCAGCGAATAATGCAGTGGTTTTCGTCAAAAGTCCGGAGCGAAAGATAATTGTCGGGAGATATGCCTGTTAGTTCTTTAAAATCGTGTGCAAAATGTGCAGCATCATAAAACGGGAACTCGTAAAAAATATCTGTCCACTTTATATCAGGCTTGTCTTTTACAAGCTGAATTACTTTTTGCAATCTTACAATGCGCTGAAGGTTCTTTGGTGAAGTGCCTACCTGTTTTTTAAACATGGAAAGAAAATGTTTGTGAGAGTACCCGGCTTTCCTTACCAGTTCACTGATGGGCATTTCATCATCAGAAAAGAAAATTTTATTGGCAACATACTTTACTGATTCATTCGTCAAACATGTACCATCGAATTTTGCCGATAAATATGCTTCAACGGCTTGTGCTATTTTTTTGTGATCGGATAAATCATGAATGGCAGTTTTTAAATTTTCAAGTTCTTCGACCATCCAATCTGCTTCAACAACCTTGTCAGA
This sequence comes from Parafilimonas sp., assembly GCA_023251275.1. Taxonomy (GTDB): domain Bacteria; phylum Bacteroidota; class Bacteroidia; order Chitinophagales; family Chitinophagaceae; genus JAHEZC01. The sequence continues at coordinate 3,620 of JAHEZC010000242.1, forward strand.
AATTTTCGACAGAGGAAATTTAAAAAATGGATAGGCCCCGCCGGGAAGAAACCGGATGCCAACAAGATTAGTGTCTGTCAGTGATTGAATAAACAGCGGTTTTGTTTGTATTCCCGCCACCCAATAATTTATAAAATATTCGTCAGTTTCAAGCGTGTCTTCGTGCAGTGTTTTTTGTTTGTTGCCAAAATTTATTATCAACTCAATTACGCCATTGGGTAAAATTCTTGATTTTGTAGTGTCATCCTTACCTTTTGAAATCCATACAAATTGCACCCATTGGTTAAAAGGAGGATTGAGCGGGCATATATAAAATTCAGTTTTCAATTGCCTGCTAATGTAAGATTTTACCAGCTATTAAGGCTGAATGAAGAATCATTGATGTTCCAATTTGGCAGGTGATTTTTTTTGATACAAACTGAATTGTTGCTATGAAACCACTTTGTGTCACTCTCTTTGCGGGTTGCTTTTACAACAGCAGGAAAGAAAAAAGTTTATCTTAGTTAGTGACCAACACAAGCGAAGATTTTGTTCCATAAATTACAGAATTACATATTCTAAAGTGAGAATTTCTGTGGTCATTTTATAATTATGCCCCGCGTTTTGTTGACCAGGCGATTGACAATAGTAAAAGGGGTAAGCTGAAATAATTTTTTACGGTACTTCGCTTCCGACCGCGAGGTGATGCTTTATACATTTACTCATTGATTCAGATTTCGCAGCAGAGTAAGTTGAGCGTTAAAAAAAGTATTTTTAAAACTCCTGGCATGTGGACGCGCTTCGATCTTAAGTCAGAGTGAGCGATGTTTGTTGGTGAGTGGCCAGCAAGGGCGGAAAACACAAATATTTTTGTATTTAATTAATCGGGCTTAGATTTAATAAATATTTATTAACTAAAAAATGGAGGTTACCATGTTTGCAGTTGTTCGTCATTATCATTTCAATCCTGAAGACAGTGATATGATTGATAAATTAGTGCAGGAGGATTTTGTACCGCTTATTAAAAAGGCGAAAGGTTTTGTGCGCTATTACTGGCTTGATACCGGCGCAGGAGAAGGTGCATCATTTAGTGTATTTGAGGACAAAGCCGGTGCAGATGAATCAATTCACCTGGCGGCAGACTTTGTCCAGGCTCACATGTCGAAATACATTAATCAAAAGCCTGAAGTGATCGAAGGGCCCGTGAAGGCTCACGATTAAATTCCGAATTTAGACAGTGTGAAAATTGCGGTCATTGTACCGCTTTTTTAGTTTGAGCATACGATTAAGGTAACAGTGCATTACTGCCGTCTTCAATTTCGGAAGACAGCGCCGGTAATTGTTGTTGGCCGGCGACCAACAAGGGGAACGATTCATGATTTTTCAAAAGTATATTCCTTTTTTCATATTATTTTTATATGTTGTTTAGCATATACGATCAACTGAAAGACTATTATGTTCAACTTATACTGAAATTATTATGCTGCTTAGCTTTTTATACAAACTACCTTCTTATGTAGATGCGCTCATCATTATTTCAGTGATGATGCTTTGCCTGAAATTGGGTCA
>JAHEZC010000243.1 GCA_023251275.1 Parafilimonas sp.
AAGCAATACAATAAATATTGGCAGGAAATTTAATTCAGGACAGGATTTTGCTTCTGCATTAATTCTTCATCTTTTTTCACCTGGAGTTCCCAGGCCCAGGCTGTGCGCATCATATCAGGCAAGTCGTATTTAATCTGCCAGCCCAATGCTTTTACAGCACGGTCATTGTTGGCATAAATGGCTACCACATCTCCAGATCTTCTCTGGCCAATTTTGTAATTCAATTTGATCCCGCTAACGGTTTCAAATGCTTTTATTGCTTCAAGCACAGTAACACCATTTCCGGTACCAAGATTAAATACGTCACAATTTGTAATATTCTTTTTTTCAACCAGGTATTGTAATGCAAGTGTGTGGGCATGCGCAATGTCGCACACATGCACATAATCGCGTATGCAACTGCCGTCCCTGGTATCATAATCATTGCCATACACAATCAACTGAGGCAATTTTTCGATTGCTGTCTGGGTAATAGCAGGAACAAGATTTTGCGGCTTGCCGAGAGGCAATTCTCCGATCAAAGCTGAAGGATGAGCGCCGACGGGATTAAAGTAACGCAACAGCACAGAATTGTAGTGATAGCTTTCAGAAAATTCATTGATAATTTCTTCTCCCATCTGCTTGGTGGCCCCATAGGGTGATTCTGCTTTTTTAATCGGTGATTCTTCGGTGACAGGAATTTTATCCGGATTGCCATATACAGTACAGGAAGACGAAAAAACAAAATAAGGAACGGAAAATTCCTTTACACATTTAAGCAGGTTGATAAGAGAGAATAAATTATTTTCAAAATAATCCAGCGGCATTTCCACCGATTCACTTACAGATTTATAAGCTGCAAAATGAACGACGCCCATTATATCTTCATTTTCCTGGAAAACCGCAAGCGTTTCATCAAAGTTTTTCAGATCAACTTTATAATTTTTCAACTTTTTGCCCGTAATTTTTTCTATACCATCTGTTAAATAAGTAGTGGAGCGGGAATTATCGTCAATACTGATTACATCAAACCCATTTTCAATGAGATCAACTATTGTATGGGAGCCAATATAACCGCAACCGCCTGTAACTAATATTTTCTGCATAAACTAAAAATGGAGCTGCAAAGTAAACAAAAGTTGGCGGCAAAAACATCACTTAATGAAGAGATGAAGCACAGAATAAATACCTGCTGCCAATAAACCGCTAACAGGAATTGTAAGAATCCAGGCCCATACAAGATTTATGGTAACTCCCCATCTTACTGCAGATAAACGCTTGGTTGCACCTACACCGATGATAGCACCGGTAATGGTATGCGTTGTACTTACCGGTGCTCCTAAATTTGCCGCGGTAAATAAAGTAATAGCACCTGCTGTTTCAGCACAAACACCTTCAAGAGGGGTGACTTTAGTAATTTTTGTTCCCATGGTTTTTACAATTTTCCATCCCCCGCTCATTGTACCCAAACCGATAGCTGTATAACAAACAAAAGGTATCCACCAAGCTTCTCTTAATGCTTCTGATGCATCGTTAAATCTTCCATCGGCCACCATTGCTGCTGCAATAATGCCCATTACTTTTTGAGCATCACTGCCTCCATGACCAATACTGAACGTAGCAGAGGAAACAAGCTGCAGCTTTTTATACATGTTCGTTGTTCGATGTGCCGATTCTCCTTTCAGATAGTTATAAAAATAAGCACCCACGAAAATTATTCCAATCGTTAATAACCCATATCTCTCGAAATCTTTTTTAAACGGGATGAAAAAGAAACAAAGAAGGATTACAAGAGTAATAATAGATATTTTTAACCAAAAGTTTTTTTGAACAGTAACAATGGTAATGAACATAGAAATAATCATTCCAATCAGTGGCGCTAATAAAATAAATAAAAGTGTTTTATAAATGCTGGCTGCATCAATGCTGTTAAAACTTGCGTGTGCAACTGCAGCGCCGGCAAAACCCCCGATGAGTGTATGAGAGGAAGAGGAAGGAATGCCATACCACCATGTTAAAAGATTCCAGCAAATAGCAGCAAGGATTCCTGATAGTATTACAGTAAGTGTGATGGCATCTTTGTGAACTGTTGTGGCAACAGTATTGGCAACGGCATGATCATGAAATATAAAGTAAGCCACGAAATTAAAAAAAGCTGCCCACACCACGGCCTGAAAAGGAGTTAGCACTTTTGTGGAAACTATTGTGGCAATTGAATTGGCTGCATCATGAAAACCGTTAATGAAATCAAAAGTTATGGCGAGTAAAATGATTACTATTAGTAATGCTGACATAAATATTAATTACAGTTAGCAAATGTGATGATGGCTTTTCTCCCTGGTAAATCCTTTACGCATATTTTACAATAATAGATTCAATCACATTGGCTGCATCTTCACATTTGTCGGTGGCGGTTTCCATTGCGTGGTAGATTTCTCTTTTTTTGATCACCTCTTTTGCATCAGGTTCGGTTTCAAATAAGCGGTCAATGCTCATATCGAAAATATCATCCGCCTGGTTTTCTATACTGTTTACTTTTACGAGTGCATCTGTGATCTGGCGCATATTTTTCATGTTGCGAAGCTCATTTACAGCACCTTTTATCTGGACGCAGCTTTGCTCTATAAGGTCGGTCATTTTTTGAATGCCTGCGTCATTGGGGTTTACGCGGTAAAAATTAATTTTTTTTGCAGACGAATAAATATAATCGGCAATATCGTCCAATGCGGAAGCAAGGTAATGAATGTCTTCACGGTCAAATGGCGTAATAAAATTTCTTCCCAACTCGGTAAATATTCTGTGCGTACTTTCATCATTTTTATGCTCAAGGTCTTCTATTTGTTTTATCAATGAGCTTCGCCTGTCAAAATCTGTTTCCTGCACCACCAGTTTCAGTAATAAAGACATTTGATGTACTGTGGCGACCACTTCTTCGAATAACTCATAAAAAATTTTATTTTTTGGCATAAATATCCTGCCAATAGAATTTAAACCCATAAAGAAATTTTTGTAAAGGTAAAGGTATGCCTGCCGGGGCTGATAAGGCATGAATAATTAATAATAAATTAATATTGAACCCGCGCTTAACATTGTGGTAATATTAGCTTAACATTCACGTAACCTTGTAACTCCACCTTTGTGCAAAATTCAGCACATGCAATTCTATGCGCAATCAAAATTAATTTCTGTTTCTTTTTTATTTCTTTTTATAACCCAGATCTGTATAGCTCAAACCGGGAAAATTACCGGGGTGGTTTTAGATCAAAATAACAAACCTGTTATTGGAGCATCAATCACTGTTGTAAATGGAAAGCTGGGAGTTGCTACTGATCTTGATGGACATTTTTCACTTACACTCACGGCCGGTAAATATGAAATAAGTGTACTGGCATTGGGGTTCGCGTCAAAAAATATCAGTGATGTGGAAGTAAAAGCAAATCAGCATACCGAACTGCAGGTAACACTTATTCCCACAACGAAAAACCTCGAAGCTGTAACTGTAAAGACGCCTGTGAAACGGGAGACCATCAATTCATTGATTCAATTTCAGAAAAATACTAACGCTGTTGCGCAGGTAGTGTCAGCAGAAGCTATCCGGCGTTCCCCGGATAAAAATACAGGCGAAGTTTTAAAACGTGTGCCTGGCACATCACTCCAGGAAAATAAATATGTCGTGATACGCGGATTGGCCGACAGGTACAACCAGGCTATGCTCAATGGCGTATTGCTTTCCAGTACAGAACCTGACAGGAAAACTTTTTCTTATGATATTTTCCCGGCTGCAATGATTGATAATATCATCATCAATAAAACATTTATCCCTGAATATTCCGGTGAATGGGCAGGTGGCTTAATACAAATAAATACAAAAGATATACCTGCTTCCAATTTTTTGAATATACAGGCGGGAACAGGCTTTAATACAAATACTGTTGGTCATGATTTTTACAGTTATAAAGGCGGAAAGCTGGATTGGGCTGGGTTTGATGATGGCGCAAGAGCTTTACCCGATAACTTTCCCACCAAAACAGCCTTTGCGGCATTGAATGCAGCAGATAAAACTGAAATAGGTAAACAAATAGCCGTTGATAAATTTTCCGTCAATAAAATAAATCCATTTTTAAATGCAGCCTTTCAATTGAATGGCGGTTTCAACTCTAAACTTTTTCAAAAAGATTTTGGCGCTATAGTTTCAGTCACCTATAACCGGAGCATTAAGAGACTTGATTATCAAAACAGCTTTTATTCCATCAATGATCAAAAAGCCGATGCCAATTATAAATATTTCAGTAATAAATACAGTAACGATGTGTTATGGGGAGCATTGGCCAATTTTTCAATTAAGCTCAACAGCAATAACAAAATCAATTTCAAAAACATCATTAATGTAAATGCTTCTGATTACACCACATTGAGAACGGGACTGGACTTTGAATCCAACTCACAGGTAGGCGAAAGCATAAAAGCACGTGAACTGGGTTTCAGGGCAAATACTTTTTTTAGCACCTTACTTTCGGGAGAACATAACATACCATCGCTCAAATCAAAACTGAATTGGTTTGGAAGTTTTAATATATTGGATCAATACATTCCGCAACAACGCCGTTTGCAATATAACCAGGCAGGAGGTGACCCCGGGGCCCCATACCTGGCGCTGCTTTCAAATACTTTGTCGCAAAAAAGCGGCAGCATATTTTATTCTGCTTTGTCTGATTATATATACAGTGCCGGCGGTGATCTTGCACACTATTTTAAATTGTTTTCGAGAGCGCAAACTGTAAAAGGCGGATATGTATTACAGATCAAAGACCGTCTCTATGATTCAAGGCCGTTTGCAATCAACCTGCCATCTGATAATCCTGTTTTACGGGCATTAAATGAAGACCATATTTTTACTCCTGAGAATTTCGGCGCCACCAGTCCCTCATTGTTTCATTTTGATGAGGCCGAAGGTAACCAGTACAGGTATATGGCCAATACCATTTTAAATGCGGGGTATTTGCAGTTTGATAATTCTTTTGCAGACTGGCTGCGTATAGTATGGGGTGTACGCTATGAACATTTTGACCAGTTGGTAGGCAGCCCGCGTAAATCTGATGAAAGATTTGTGAACAGTGTGGTAGGTGATTTTTTGCCTGCTGTGAATACCACTTTCAAATTAAATAACAGAACCAATATAAGAGTGG
>JAHEZC010000244.1 GCA_023251275.1 Parafilimonas sp.
TGCGCGACAGTATTGAAGGAACACCCGAACCATCCCGGCGCTTTACATTATTATATTCATTTGACAGAGGCATCCCATCACCCGGAAGTTGCACTGCCCAATGCGGAAATGTTGAAAGAGCTTTTCCCCGGAGTAGCGCACATGGTTCACATGTCGAGTCATGAATATGAAAGAAATGGTTTGTTTGCAGCAGGAGTTGACGCAAATAATAAAGCTGATGATGCGCTTGTTTATTATGAATCTTTGGCCAGTAATGTTTCGCTTAATAAACATTCATCCCATTATTTTGCAGTACAAACTTATTGTGCATTAAGCGGGGCTATGTATGACACAGCCATGCATGCTGCCATGCGTTGCAGGAACAGTGTGTCGCCTTCGTATGAAAAAACCTACGAACAATACCTGTTTATGATGCCGGTTCTTACCAATGTGAGGCTTGGCAAATGGGAAGAAATATTGAGAGACAGTATTCAGCCAGATGAAAGATGGACTTATGCGTCACTGTTGAATAATTTTGCAAGAGGGCTTGCTTTTGTTTATAACGGTAATGCGGACTCCGCCCTCGTTCAACTTTTACAACTGCGCGTCAAAGAAAAAGATACTATACTGAAGGTAAGACGTATTCCATTCAATTCGCCTTCGCAATTGGCACCCATTGCCGAGAAAATTTTAAATGCCGCTATTTTATTCTCCCAAAAAAAATATGATTCTGCCATCAACAGTCTTACAGATGCCATACAAATAGAAGACGGTTTGATTTATACAGAACCAAAGGATTGGCTTATTCCGGCGCGTCAATTTTTAGGCGCTTATCTTTTAGAACTTGGCAAACCTGCTATGGCGGAAAAAATTTACAGGGAAGATATCCTGTTAAATCCCGGGAATGGCTGGTCCTTGCTTGGCTTATGCCAAAGCCTCGAAGTGCAGCATAAGAACAAAGATGTTGCGGCGTACAAAGCTCAATATTTGCAGTCTTTTTCCCACGCTGATCATATTCCGCCGGCTTCTGTTTACCTGAAATAAACTGCCTATTCAAATTCAAAATAAAGTACTCCTGATACGGATAGCCTGAATTATTTCTGTGTTTATTTCGGCAAATAAACAAAATGATGTCTGCTGGTTATATTAAGCAAAGATTTTTATAAGAATAAATGCAATGATGATAACAACTGCAGCGCCAATTCCCAGGGTCATGTAAGCGCCTTTTGTAAAATCTGCAATGGTTTTTTTTACTTCAGCTCGATCATTCACATTTGGAAAATCAGTTGCGGGTATCTCAACTTCAAGGAACTTACATAAGGGTTCCCAACCTTGGTCAACAGTAAAGATCAACAGCTTCTCCGGAGGCACAGCATCTTTTACTTCTTCGATAAGCTCATTATAACGGGCTACAGCGGCAGCTTTGTTTGACATGGTTCCTTTGTGAGATCGCTGCCAGATCAGTTTGGTTGACATATTGCCGAATTTCCGCATGAAAGGGATCACTGCTTTAAGCATTTTAAATTGCCAAAGTGTTTCTGTAAAATAAATAGTATCAATCGTGCTGTTGTACCAGGCTTCGGGTCCACGGGGGTGAAGGGTTAATAATACTTTAGCTTCAGGATAAGCCACCGTCAATTCTTTCCATACACAACATGCAGGATTGTCAACGGCGGCGGTATAGTTTTTGAATACCTCTTCCCAGTTATGTTGTTGTTCCGCAGGTGCATTTGCAACTGCATTCCAGAAATCAACATGGGTTTTATTTTCTTTGTTCAGGATAACCTCTTTCATGTGGTAACAGGGAAACCCCAACGCGATCAGTGCATTGTAAGTTGACATTGTACCGGTTCTTCCAAACCCGGCGCCGATTACTTTCAGGCTCATAATTAAGTTTTGGGTTAATGAATGAAGTAAAAATATCCGGTACTTTTACAGAAGGGAGCAACAATCCGAATGCGCTGTTGCCTTGCCAAATATATATTAAAATATATGTGTAAAAGAATCTTTTATAGCTACCATAGTTGCCCATCCTCAACACCAGAGACTGCTTCGGCATTGAAGTGAAATTAATTAATTACATTTAACATGTTCTTCTTTTATTTTTCCTGAAAATCATATTGCATGAACGGACAAACAAGAAAAAGTTACAGGCTTATTTTGATGGGCTGTTTACTGACTCTTTCTTTGATTGCATTCAGCCAGTTAAATGAACCTTCTGTTGTTCGTAGTAATGTATGGTCGTGTTTGAATGTAAGGTCAGATCATGACGTGAATGCTGTTTCAGTTGGATGCCTTGCTTCCGGAACACCGGTTACTGTAATTGATGCTGTTCCATTCTGGAGACAAATAAAGTTCGGCAATAATCAAGTGGGCTGGGCGGCAAAAAAATTTATTGAGCCTTTATCTCCCGAGACTGCTGGTGATAGTGCCGACACTTCAATTCCTGACAGTGCATTTCTCACTGTTCATTTTGTGGATGTAGGCCAAGGCGATGCGATCTGGATTCAAACTTATGATGACGGAATAGATGGTAATGGCAAATTTGAGGGGTATTCAATAGTGATTGACGGCGGGCCATACTCATCCGACAATTCAAACCCGCTATTACCATATATGGAAAGCCTGGGTTATCATGGTGCAAGTATAGAAGCGCTGATTGTTACCCATCCTCATACAGATCATTTCAGCGGGGCAGAAACAATTTCAAGGCATTTTTCAATTAATAATTATTACGATCCGGGTTATCCAAGCCAGCTATCTTCCTACGGGGCATTTCTCAGCGCAATGAAGACAAGAGCGAAAAATATTCATATCGGGTTGCAAAATTTCGGCCAGATAAACTGGGGGAGTGAGCTGAAGGTTGAGGTATTGTATGCATGGAATGGTGACCCGCAGCATGTATTAGGAGCCGATAACACACTGGTCAACAATTCTTCTATTGTTCTGCGGATTCAATATGGACAGCATGTGTTTCTTTTTATGGGTGACGCAGAAGGCAAAAACCGGGAGAATGATGCAGCCACTCCGCGTTATGTGGAAAAAATATTATTAGAGACTGTGCCAGGCCGTTTGAAAGCAAATGTTTTAAAAATTGCTCATCATGGAAGTGAGACATCTAGCACTTTACCCTTCATAGAAGCGGTTGATCCGGATATTGTAATAGTGGAATCCGGGAGGAAAAATTTCAGCGGAACTTTTCTTCCGGACAGTTCTGCGCTCCGGCGTTATTGCAGTCATAACCCTAATATAAAGATTTACAGAACAGACCAGAATGATTCGCAAACCGCCCGCACAGAAAGAGATGCAGTGGATGGAGACAATATTATTATCCGTACAAACGGGAAGGGTCAATTGCAAGTGCAGGCTTTTGATGGTGGCCGACCGTTTACCGGAAATTTTTGTAATAATTAATCCCGCTTTCACAGGATAAAAACGGCATTATCCGGAACTGCTTTTGTTTTTTTTTAAATTCATTATGCAGGTTTTACTACATTGCATACCTGGTTACAGATTCTTCCGGTTTTTAAAATTAATTACTTCTAAAAATTACAACCATGATACTCCTGATCATTATCGGCGTTATCGTTTTACTTGTTCTTTGGGTTATTGGCATGTACAATAGTTTTGTAAGAGCGAAAATAAAAATTGATAACAGTTGGAGTGATATCAGCGTTTTTCTTAAAAAGCGTTTCGATCTTATTCCTAACCTGGTAAACACTGTAAAAGGCTATGCAGCGCATGAAAGCCAAACGCTTGAGAAAGTGGTGCAAGCCCGCAATGCAGCAGTGGCTGTACCTGCGGAGGATGTGCAGGCGGCTGCACAGGCTAACCAGGTATTGAGCGGAGCACTGAGAGGATTACTCGCTGTTGCAGAAAGCTACCCCGATCTTAAAGCAAATCAAAACTTTTTGGAACTGCAGCAGGCTTTGCAAAATATAGAAGGCGATCTTGGGAATGCCCGCCGTTATTACAATGCTACAGTGCGGGATTATAATACTTCCATCCAGCAATTTCCCGGCGTAATACTCGCAAACATCACCCATTTTAAACCACGTGATTTTTTTGTATTGGAAGATAAACAGGAAGCACAAAATGTGGAAGTAAAGTTTTAAAGCATATCAGTGAAAAAACTTTTTTCAAGCATCCTGGCTGTATTTGTGCTCATCAACTGCGCAAGAGCGCAGGAGTATTTTACCATAAAACAATACGATGTAACGGTTAAGGTAAATAAAGATGCATCACTGGATATTGATGAAATCATTCAGCTTCATTTTACACAGCCGCGTCATGGTATTTACCGTCTCATTCCATTCAAATACCGGTTACAATCTTTACCTGCGGGAACCGAAAAAGCAAACAGGCAACTTGAGTCCGGTGGCTACGCACATACCATCATTGAAAATATCAGTGTGGATGGCTGGAATTATGATGTGAGTACTAATGGTGACTATAAATCAATCAAGATAGGTTCAGCAGATCAATTGGTGGATGGCGACCAGCAATACATTATTCATTACCGTGTATTAAATGCCATCAATTTTTTTAATGACCATTCAGAATTATATTTCAACATCATCGGCGACAAATGGGAAACTACTATTGACTCTGTAAATTTTTCCATTCAACTGTATGATGCGCTTCCCGCAATACCGGGTTATTTTGTTGCGACAGGCACTGTCGGTTCTGTAGAAAATAATTCTTTTTCAGCATGGAGTGATAACAAAATATTTTCAGGGCATGCTACGGTACGCCTCAACAATAACGAAGGGATCACAACAGGGATTATTTTTCCAAAGGATTTTTTAATTCAGCAGAATTATTTTTTAAAAGGGATCTGGTGGTTATTATTGCCATTGGGTGTTTTTATAATTATGTTTTCTGTATGGAGAAAATGGGGCAAAGATGAAAAGCCAACCATTCAAACAGAATATTATCCTCCAGCAAATGTAAGCCCAAGCGTTTCCGGCTATATCATTGATGATAAGCTTGACAGGAGAGACCTCACAGCATTAGTACCTTATTGGGGAGCAGGCGGATACCTGAAGGTAGAGGAAACAGAAAAAACTGCTTTGCTTGGCCTGCTGAAAAACAAAGAATACACTTTTATTAAACTTAAAGCACTTCCGGCTGATGCGATGACATTTGAAAAAACTTTATTCAACGGAATATTCGCAA
>JAHEZC010000245.1:0-2010 GCA_023251275.1 Parafilimonas sp.
GAAAGAGGCGCTTGATAAAGCCGGGCTAACAAATACGATTAAGACCACTGCAAACCTGACAGTTTTTGCTCCGGACAATGCGGCTTTTTCCAATTCAGGGTTGACGGAGGCTGCTGTAAATGCATTACCCCTTGAGCAGTTGCAAAAAATACTTACCTATCATGTATTGGGTGTTGTGGTGAATGCTGCTTCTGTACCTGCAAGCGACACTGTAAAAACACTTTCCGGGATAAATCTTTATACAAGTAAGAATGCGAATGGTGTTTTTATAAATGGTATAAAAGTGAAAACTGCTGATGTTGCTGCTTCAAACGGGGTGATCCATATAATTGATAAAGTATTGTTGCCTCCGACACAAACAATAGCTGAAATTGCTGCCTCCGATACAACCTTTTCGTTGTTAGTAGCCGCTGTAGTAAAATCAGGTTTGCTTGATGCAGTAAGTAATGCAGGCAAATACACTGTTTTTGCTCCAACGAATGCTGCTTTCCGGGCAGCCGGTTTTAATACCCCCGCAGATATTGATGCAGCTCCGACAGACCTTATTACAACAGTTGTAAAATATCATGTGTTGCCGACAAATGTTTTTGCAAGTGATTTAATCAACGGCGCCACTGCAACCACTATAGAAGGGGGAACACTCACCATTGCCACCAGTCCTGCTTCGATAGTAATAACGACAAGCAGCAATCCATCTTCAAACATTACAACCGCTGATGTTGTAGCTTCAAATGGTGTAATTCACGTAATTGACCGTGTACTTTTACCGTAAAAGCAGCGAATCCCAGGCAAGCTTTGTCTAACCTATGTCATTTATAAACCGTCGTATTTTTTGCGCCGGTTTTTTTTGTGAAGCAAACTTTATTTTTTTTAGTAATAAAACGAAAAAGAAACCGTTTGTTTCTATTGTTTAATTTTTATCATAATCTTAGCGGATTATTTGCACCGTTAAAAAAAATCACAGGTATGAACAAAACTTTTTTTTCTATCATCTGCACGGCATTCGTATTCGCAACCCTGAACAGTTGTACCGTCGGCACTACTAACCCACCGCCGGCACCACTATCTTTCTTAATGGTAGTACACGCATCTCCTGATGCTCCAAATCTTGATGTGATTGCAAATAGTCAGACGATAGCTTCAAATTTCGCTTATGGCGCCAGTACAGAATATTTGAGTGCAGCTCCGGCTACTTACCAAATCCGAATGGCCCCAACTACAACAACTACATACCTTATAGATACTACGCTGGCTATGATTGATGGCAAGGCATATACATTGTTTGCGATTGATTCTTTAAGCAAAATCAAAACAGTTAAAGTAGAAGACAATTTTACAACTCCGCCTTCTGATTCTTCGAGAATACGTTTGTTTCATTTCAGCCCGGATGCTCCATCGGTTGATATTGCTGTTACAGGAGGGGATTTGCTTTATTCACACCGGTTTTTCAACGATCAAAATACCAATCCTGTGTTGGCCCAATTCATCACTCTTGCAGCCGGAACATATAACCTTGAAGTGCGCCTTGCAGGAACATCAATCGTGCTATTAGCATTGCCTAATATTCCACTTGGAGGAGGGAAAGTTTATACATTTTATGCCAAGGGATTTGCAGGGGGTTCCGGTGCTCAATCACTAAGTTTGGGAACAATTATAAATAGCCAGTAAATATTATTGAAAAAACAAAGCTATTTATGTAACCGGTTATTCATATTATTTATAAATCGCAATTTCGTCAATACTGCCATCACTGCTCTTTGCGCCGCGATACATGCCTGCACTATTGAAGATCATTGCAGCATTTCCTTTTGCATCCACTCCGATCATTCCGCCTTCTCCGCCTATACTCAAAAGTTTTTCATTTACTACGATGCTCATCGCATCGTGCAGATTCAAATATTTGTATTCCATCAGACAGCTTACATCATAAGCTGCCACAGTCCGGATAAACATTTCTCCATGTCCTGTACAACTTATGGCACAGGTTTTATTGTTAGCATAAGTGCCACA
>JAHEZC010000245.1:2020-5149 GCA_023251275.1 Parafilimonas sp.
TTGGTCATACCGCCTGTAGAGGTAGCTGCTGCAATATTACCCTGCTTATCGCATGCTACAGCTCCTACAGTTCCAAACTTTTTATCTTTCTCCAATTCTCCAGGCTGGCGATGCGAATGATCGAGATAATAATTATCCGAGTCGCGAATAGCTTTCCATTGATCATAACGGATCTGCGAGAAAAAATATTCATCTGGCTCCATTTTAATACCCTGAATTACAGCAAACTCATTGGCGCCTTTGCCGCTTAAAAAAATATGGTTACTGCTGTGCATTATTCTTGCAGCAAGCTCGATGGGGTTACGAATATTACGCACATTACATACAGCCCCTGCTTTCAGGGTGTGGCCGTCCATTATAGCTGCATCCATTTCGTGGAAACCTCCCTTCGTAAAAACAGAGCCCCTGCCTGCGTTGAATAGTATATTATCCTCAAGTGAAAGAACTGCTGCCGAAACTGCATCCAGAGACGAGCTTCCTTTTTCAAGCGCTTTATAGCCCTTGTCTAAGGCTTCCCGTAAGCCATTCAGGTAAGCTTTTTCAAGCTCAGGAGTCATTATTTCTTTGAGTATTGTACCTGAACCTCCGTGTATTACTATTGTGAATTTATTCATGCATTTGGAAAATTTCCCGGAAAAAGCGAAAATAGAAATTTTGGGTAATCAAAAAATAAATGTTTATATTACATCATATAAACAATATCCAGCCGTTGCAAAATTCTTCGACAATTTAAAACCACAAAAACTGCAAAGGTTTATTTTTATTTGATGGATGAGATAGCAGAATCCTTACTTTTGCGTGCCTTAAAATATATTGAACCAATGCAACTATCTTCTCTTCTTCAAAGATTTAATGAACCGGAAACTTTGAAAATGGCCAAACTTGGCCGTGAATTAAGAGCCAAAGGAATTGACGTAATAGACCTCAGCCTCGGCGAACCGGATTTTAATACCCCGGAACATATTAAAGAAGCCGCTATCCTGGCAATTCAAAATAACTGGAGTCACTATACGCCGGTTGCGGGTTTTGCAGATCTGCGGGAAGCTATATGTACCAAATTTAAGCGGGACAATAACCTTGATTACAAACCTGAAAATATTATTGTATCTACCGGGGCAAAACAGAGCCTAGCAAATACGATTCTTGCGCTCGTTGATGAAGAGGAAGAGGTAATTATTCCCACGCCTTACTGGGTTACTTATTCTGAATTGGTGAAGCTTGCAAGAGGTAAAGTAGTTGAAGTGCGGACGTCTCTCACGAGTGAATTTAAAATTACGCCTGAACAACTTGAAAATGCCATCACACCAAAAACAAAATTGTTTATGTTTTCTTCTCCCTGTAATCCATCAGGAACAGTTTACAGCAGGGAAGAGTTGGAAGGCCTTGCTGAAGTTTTCAGAAAGCATCCCAACGTTTTTATTATTTCAGATGAAATCTATGAATACATCAATTTTGTTGGGAGTCATGAAAGCATAGCACAATTTAGTGATCTGAAAGACCGGATCATTATTGTAAATGGATTAAGTAAAGGCTTTGCTATGACCGGCTGGCGTTTGGGCTATATCGCTGCACATCCTGATATTGTAAAAGCATGCGACAAACTCCAGGGACAATTTACGAGCGGTACAAATTCTATCACCCAGAAAGCGGCTGTGGTTGCCCTGACGACAGATCTCGCTCCTTCTTTTGAAATGGTAGAAGAATTTAAAAGGAGAAAGAAAAGGATCATTGAACTTGCAAATGAAGTTCCCGGATGGGTACTTTTTGACCCGCAGGGTGCTTTTTATATTTTCCCGAAAATATCATCCTATTTTGGAAAATCAGACGGTACAAATGCAATTAACAATGCGAGTGATTTGTGCATGTACCTGCTGAATATTGCGCATGTATCATCCGTAAGCGGCGATGCATTCGGAGAGCCGGAATGTATTCGCTTTTCCTTTGCTGCAAGCCTTGAAAAAATTGAAAATGCCTTTTCAAGAATAAAAGAGGCATTGGCAAAATTGAATTAAGAGTGTCTGAAAATAACAAATTCCGGATTGATCATTTGAACCGGATTGGCTTATTAATTTTCGTTATTACTGACTATAATATCCGGTGGATTCGCATCTGTAATATTTTTCACCTGGATCAATTTCCTAACTTGCACTATTATTGATTCGCGTATGAAAGAGATTTTGGAGCAACTCAAAATCAAAGACCACAATAAAGGTGTCTCCACCGGAGCAAATTGGCTTGAAAGTAATGGTGACATAATTCAATCATACTCTCCGGTTGACGGAAAATTAATCGGATCGGTTTCTTCAACTAACGCTGATACATATAACCAGGTTATTCAAAAAGCGCAGGATGCCTTTTTGCAATGGCGAATGTTTCCTGCACCTAAGCGTGGTGAAATTGTAAGACAGATCGGCGATGCATTCCGTAGTTATAAGGAACCTTTGGGAAAGCTTGTCAGTTATGAAATGGGAAAAAGTTTGCAGGAAGGTTTAGGCGAAGTACAGGAAATGATTGATATCTGCGACTTTGCAGTAGGCCTGTCAAGGCAACTATACGGGTTGACAATGCATAGTGAGCGCCGTGGTCATCGCATGTATGAACAATGGCACCCGCTGGGTATTACCGGAATTATTTCTGCGTTTAATTTTCCTGTGGCTGTCTGGAGCTGGAATAGTATGCTGGCCTGGGTTTGCGGTAATGTATGTGTGTGGAAGCCCAGTGAAAAAACACCACTCTGCGGTATTGCCTGTCAGAATATAGTCGCAGAAGTCCTCAAAAAAAATAATATACCTGATGGTGTTTGCTGCCTTGTGCAGGGAGGTCGTGAGACCGGTGAATGGTTAGCTAATGATACCCGTATTCCACTAATATCTGCTACCGGATCCACGCGGATGGGTAAAGCTGTGGGCCTTGCAGTTGCTGCGAGATTCGGAAGATCAATCCTTGAACTCGGCGGTAACAATGCTATCATCATTTCACAACATGCCGACCTGGATATAGCCCTTATTGGCTGCGTGTTTGGCGCTGCAGGTACTGCGGGACAAAGATGCACCACAACCCGTCGTCTCATCATTCATGAAAGTGTGTATGAAACCTTCAGGGAAAAACTCGTGAATGCATACCGGCAAT
>JAHEZC010000246.1 GCA_023251275.1 Parafilimonas sp.
CCCGTTTCAATTCAGGGTTTGATTTGTTTTGAATTTAAAAAAGGGTACGTTGAGATGCACCTGGTAGAAACAGCGCCACATAATTTTGGAAAGAATAAAAAATATTTTGGCGTAATGTATAATCTTGTGGCATTTGTGTGTAAACTTTCTTTTGATAATGACTTTGACGGCGTAGTGGCATTTACTGCCAAAACAACCTTGATTAGTCATTATCGTGAAAAGCTGGGAGCTATCAGAATACCGGGGTTTAACAGAATGGTTATTGAAACAGAAGAAGCCAAAAAATTAGTAAATTCGTATTATATAAATTATATGTCATGAAGCTTACAAGAAAGGGAAAAATAGCATTAGATGATATTGGATTTATCGGCTCGCAGGAAAAGTTATCAAGAGCTGAACAAAAAAAAATAGATGAGGCTACAGGTGCTTTTATTAAAGCGCTGAAAAAGAAAAAATCCAGAAAACGATTATCCCGAAAGAAAATTTCTGTTTAAATCATACAACTGTTCCTATAAGAGTAAAAAAATATCGGAGAGCTGCCAGGCAGAGGCTTGAATTTCTTTCCTTAAATGCTTCCGTTTCTCTTCTGATGTTCATAATCATCTATCGCTTTTTTAATAGCAAGATTAAAGGCGCCATCGCCTTCACGCAGCCACTTATCTTCCCCTTCCTGGAGCCATCTTCCTTCTTTTGTTTTCAGTAAATGATATTCATTGATATCATGACCAGGTTCCACACTTACGATATAAGCAAGCTTTTCTTCCTTTTCAGCTTTTTTCCAGGGCAATAAAAGCGCTAAAAAACTTTTTTTCTTTTTTTTCTGTATTCCTGATCTTACATTGCCCTTCCTGTTACCCGGCAAAGCGATAAAAAATTGTGCCATAAAGAATTGCTTTTATTTTATTTTCATTCATTTATAATAGTTACATGGCAATACAAACACCCCGGTAAATTAGCAAAAGGTGAACAGAAGCGATTGCCTCTTTTGCTGGTCGGTGATAAATGAGGATTAAAGGAGGGGCAGAAGCTGCTACGACAATTTTCCTCACTTATTGTCACACCTGCGCAGGCAGGTATCCTATTATTCTAACATCATAATACTGATCAGAAGATTCCCATCTGCGTGGGAATGACGGGCTTCTGGTTTTTGATTGTCATCATTAATGACTATGTTAGAAAACATGCGAAAGCGCTTTGAATAGCGCTTATATTTGTTGTCTGCAATACAACCGAATACGACCCTTAGCTTAGTTATCAACTTTAAAGCATACATAATTATGGGAAAATCGAAATCTATCGTACTCATTCACGGAAATTTTGTGAACAACAACAGTTGGACAGAATGGAAACGCCACTATGAACAAAAGGGTTATAAAGTTTATGCACCTGCAAACCCCGGACACGAAGGTAATCCTGCTGAGCTGAGAGCAAAAGTTCATCCTGACCTTATTAAAACCGGATTTGTTGACGTGGTCAATAACATAGCTCAACTCATTGATACTTTATCCGAAAAACCATTGGTCATCGGACATTCTATGGCAGGGATGGCGACATTGAAATTGGTAGAAATGGAAAAAGCAGCAGCAGGAGTAAGCATTGACGGAGCGCCACCGAAAAATGTTTTTCCGCCGTTTCAAACACTTAAAACTGTGTTACCAGCCTTTGGATTTTTTTCTTTTAATAAATATTTTATGGGTAGCCGTAGCTGGTACGATTATGCATTTTTCAATACAATTCCCGGTACCGAGAAAGAAAAAGCATTTGAAAACGTTGCGGTACCTGAAAGTTATAAGGTCAGTCGTCAATTGGTTTTAAATTCTTTTTCTAATATAGATTTTAAGAAACCTCACGCCCCAATTTTATTTGTTGGTGGCGGTAGCGACCATATTTTTCCACCCAATCTCACACAGACAATAGCCGGCAGCTATAAGGACACAAATAGTCGTGTGGATGTAAAAATATTTGAAGGCAAAAGTCATTTCATTTGCGGAGAGCCGGGTTGGGAAAAAGTAGCCGATTATATTTTAGACTGGTATGAAAATCAGTAACCTGGCGAAAAATTGCGTTAGTAAACTGAAAATATCAATTTTACAGTAATATAAAATTCAAGAAACATGCAACCGCAAACTTCCACATTCGAAAACAAAGCAGGACTAAAAATTTTTACACGTGCCTGGTTGCCCGATGCAAATCCAAAGGGAGTAATTATAATTGTGCACGGGTATAATTCTCATAGCGGGTACTACCTATGGGTTGCCCGGCAATTTACCGATCAAAACTATGCGGTTTATGCGCTTGACCTGCAAGGGCGTGGGCAATCGGAGGGAGAACGTTTTTATATGCAAAATATTGAAGACGGTATCAACGACATTGACACATTGGTTGACATTGCTAAAGCAGCGCATAATGGTCTGCCTGTTTTTGTATTAGGCCATAGCGCCGGAGGCGTATTATCCTGCATATACACATTAGAACATCAGGAAAAAATTAACGGACTAATTTGCGAAAGCTTTGCTTACCAGGTGCCTGCTCCCGATTTTGCATTGGCAGTGCTAAAAGGTCTAAGCCACATTGCGCCGCACCTGCATACCATAAAACTTAAAAACGAAGATTTTTCCCGTGACAAAGCTGTAGTAGATGCTATGAATAATGACCCGTTGATTGCGCATGAATCACAGCCCACAAAAACTATGGAACAGTTGGTACTTGCTGACGAAAGGTTGAAAAAAGAATTTCCACTTATTACCTTACCTGTTTTAATACTGCATGGTACAAAAGACAACGCTGCCAAATATAGCGGAAGCCAATTTTTTTATGACAATGCAGGAGCTTCCGACAAAACTCTCAAGCTGTATGAAGGACATTATCATGACCTGCTAAATGATATAGACAAAGAAAAAGTGATGGCTGATATTCAGCAATGGATCACCAGGCATATTTAGCAAAGGCGAGCCTAACCGTAGTCTTCAAAGTTGGCTACGGATGCAAATGAAAAGCCGCTCATGGCGGGGTATTTGGAAATAAATGTTGAGAACAACTTGCTCAATAAAGTTCAAAACATTGCAATGAGTGACGCAAGGGTGGCTGCATAAAAATTAAAATTTTCCATCATCAAAATTTGTACATCAAAAAATGTTTTTTCTTTTACAAAAAATAACAAGACAGCTCCATAAACTTTTAGATGAACCAAAGCGATTAGAATGCAGATTTGTCTAATCTATGATTTGTAATAATAAAAGCGATTAAACAATCGAAAACACATATATAATTTCATGGCAGAGGAACTGGAACAACATAAAAGAAGCACCTTACCTTCGGGAAGCACGGTTCACATCATTGGTGCAGGTCCTGTGGGCCTCCTTCTCACTGCCTTACTTCAGTCAATGGAGGGAATCTCCATTTGCCTTTACGAGAAGCGGCCTAAGTACACACGTACCCGGATGGTAAAGCTTTCCCCTACCTCACCGCGGATTCAATAGAGAGCTATTGTGCGGATTATATTGATGGGGAGAATGTTCAGGCCGTATTTGTTCCGGCGGAGCTCGAAGAAAGTCTTGCGTTCAGGCAGTCTGTTCCTGCTGATCTGATGTCGCTTCTTCACCAATGGGTGCAGGGGTTCAGCCCGCTCAACACTATTGAGCAGTCCCTCAGTAACCTGATTGATGAGCGCGGGTCAAATAACGTACAGCGCATTGCAGGTGTTTTAACAGCGGAGGATGCAATCGCGATACTCAAGCCGGGAGACACGCTGATAGATTGCACAGGTTGTAAATCACTCATTCGCGATCACCTCGTGGCCGGACCAAATGCGGGAAATCAGGATGCCAACACACTTAACATTAGGCTCGAATATGCGATCATCGTCACTTTTGTATATGGCCAAGCGTACGTGTGCAATGAGTATTGCAAGCACTACAAGAATGTTGAGAATATGAACTACAAGTTCATTCCGGCTGTTAGCCGCATCTCGTATGATGGCCGCATCACTTATGTATCGGGTATTGTGAATATCACTACGGAAGATTTCGAACGGATGCCGGCAACATTTGACGGCCAATGGCTTCGCAGCCACTTTCCTGATGTCGCCCGGTCAATGGACCGGTTCATTGATAAGGTGAAGCAGGAAACGCATGGAGAGTTAATCGGTGATCTTGAGATCGTGCGGATACCTTTGAACCTATACCGGGCCCGCAACGCGACTAGCCGCAATTGGCACAAAATCGAAATCAACGACCACCCATTCACCAGTTCACCGGTATTCCTGGTTGGTGATTCTGCTCTTGGCTCTCCATATTTCCAGTCTATCTCGTTGGGTTTCGAATGTGCAATGCACATGGCCGGCCTCATCATACAGCGCGACCTGCCGATTAGCGAAATATTCGATCGCTATGAGCTCTTTATGTATAAGCAGTGGCTTCGTGTCTATATGCGCAGCAAGATGATTAAGCACAACAAAGATCTTTTCGAAACAATAGATGAACCAATGAGACTCCTCGATTTACTGCATATTTATTAGAGCAGATTTATACGGATTAATGTGGGAAAGCATCATCTGGATTTATGATATCATAAATTGAAACAAACATGATCTAATTTTCAATGCTGCCTCTTAACGTTTATACCAGTTACGATTTTGTACAAAGCAGCTAAAATAAAGATGGCGCCAAGCACAGCGACAATAGATGAGCCTGCGGGGAAATCATAATGGAAAGAAAAATTCAATCCAAAAAAGCTGGCCACCACGCTGACGACCAATGCAATTAATATAACGGAAATATTTTTTTTTGAGATCATAATAGCGGACACTGCCGGAATGATAAGATAGGAAAAAACAGGTATCACACCGTTGATCTTTACGGCAAATACAATTGCCAGCCCGATAGAGATATAGAATAAAAAATTCCAGATGTTGAAAATCCCTGCATGATGTACGTTCCCGCTTTCAAAGGATTCTGTCAATGTGAAAAATTTCCGAAAAAAGATCACATGCATTAATGCAATTGCTCCGAACACGACAGCTATTAATGTGATCTGCTCCCAACTCACAGATAAAATATTTCCAAAGAGCACTTCCTGTATATCAGAATCTCCATGCGGCGTTTTTGAGATAAGCAATACGGTGAGCGCTGATGTAAAAGCGTATAAT
>JAHEZC010000247.1:0-871 GCA_023251275.1 Parafilimonas sp.
ATTAACGATAAAGTTACACAAACGGGAATTTTACCACTTTTGCTTTTACCGGGTTATTACGGATATCAATAAATATTTCACTATCAGGCGCCGCATGTGCCGCGATAACATATCCCAAACCAATTGCCTTTCCCAATGATGGCGCCTGTGTGCCGCTCGTTACTTTTCCGATCACCTGATTGTTTGCATCAAGAATTTGATAGTCATGGCGCGGTATGCCGCGTTCAATCATTTCAAAACCTGCCAGCTTTTTTTTAATGCCTTCAGTTTTTTGTTTCTGAAGAATTTCTTTGGCTGTAAAAGCGGTATCCTTATTCAGTTTGGTAATCCATCCCAACCCGGCTTCAAGCGGCGTAGTGGTATCATCTATATCATTGCCGTATAAACAATATCCCATCTCCAGCCGAAGTGTATCTCTTGCTCCCAGCCCAATAGGTTTCAATCCATAAGGGGCTCCTGCTTCAAAAATTGCATTCCATATTTTATCGGCATGGTCTGTTTTATTTTCACCGCCGGATCCGGCGGAAAAATATATTTCCACACCTCCCGAACCGGTATAGCCCGTTGCACTGATAAGCACATTATCCACATCGGCAAATTTTTGTTTTACAAAATTGTAGTATTTAAGATTAAGAATATCTGCATCAGTTAGTGGCTGCAGTATTTTGCAGGCATTGGGTCCCTGTATAGCGAGCAGGCAGGTTTTGTCGCTTATATTATGCATTTCCGCATTATGCGTGTTGTGCGAATATATCCAGTTCCAGTCTTTTTCAATATTTGAAGCATTTACCACCAGCATATATACTTTATTCTCTTCAATACAATATACCAGCAGATCATCTACAATGCCGCCGGTTTCATTAGGTAAACA
>JAHEZC010000247.1:881-3074 GCA_023251275.1 Parafilimonas sp.
CCACTATGCCGCCCTGCGAATTGGTAAGGCAACTGTACTGCGCTTTACCCGCCACAAGTTTTGATGCATCATTTACAGTGACCCGCTGAATAAGATCAAGTGCATGTGCTCCTTTCAGGATAAATTCACCCATGTGGCTTACGTCAAAAATACCTGCGTTTTTTCGAACTGCCGCATGTTCATCATTAATACCGGTATAGCTTATGGGCATATTGTAACCTGCAAATTCTGCCATCTTTGCACCAAGTGCTATATGCTTTTTAGTGAATGGCGTTGATTTCATTTTTTTATATTTTTGATCTAATAGGCTGCGAGCAACCATTCTTCGCCTTAGACAGACTTTTCGGAGTGACGAGCTTTACCTGGCAGGCTACCGGCCAGCAAAAATAACAGAACTAAATTCTATAAAAAATAAAGCAGCGTTTATTCTTGCGGATGTTTGTGAAATAAGTAAAACAATTAGGTTTTTTTTCAGGCATAAAGAGGATGCCTGTGTCTTAATGATCACTTTACGAAAGTCTATGCTTCAGAATAGGCCTGTGTAATAATTGGGTATAAAATGCTATCTCCTGCACCCTGATTAATTATTCAAACACTACTTCTACCTGGCAGTCGTCTTCGTTTGCATAAGGAGAATCTTCATCATCGGTACGGTAACGGTGAACAGTATGACCGTGCCAGGAATAATATACTTCGAGCATTTCAGCAGAGGTAACATTTCCTTCTCGGTCCTGAACTTTCACCTCGTATTCACCTGAAGTCATGGGCAGGTAAAGCGCCTGCTCCCGCACTTTTTCCAGGCTATGTTTACGTGGCAATGAAGGCAGTTCGCCTTTATACACATCGTTTATATACAGGTAGCGGGCAGTGCCGGTTTGATCATTTTTCCAAAACCAGGTCTTTATCATCCTGTTGCTCCTCAAGCATTGGGCGAGAGCCAATATACATGCTCCTGCTAAAAGTACACTGATAGCTTTTTTCATGTGGTAATATTTTTAATGACCGTAACTAAGCACACGTGAAATTTTCCATCCTTTGTTTGTTCTTTTCCAAACCATTCCAAATTTGAATGTGCCGCAGTCCTGCCTGCCGTTTTCCTCGTGGCAAAATTTATGTTCGCCAATTTCCATAGCACCAAAATTTTTTACATTATATACTTCCAGGCTGCCGGTCACAAGTTCTCTCCTCAGCCCGTTATTTTTTGCAAAATTGTTTTTGAAAGCTTCCATATTTTGTACATAGTTCGTAAGGCCGCCCAGGTCGTGATAGAATTCAAGATCATCGGTAAAAAATGTCATTACTTTTTCTGCATCATGCGCATTGAATGCGTTGAACAATGCGCTGTCCTCATGCGCAATAGTATCGTATAATGCATCATGCGGGTGGTTTGAATATGTATTGGAAATAGCATCAAATTCCTTTGACATTTTCCAGTCATCTTTTTCCTTCTGCCAGGTCCGTGTAAATCTTGAAACTTCTACCAGCTTGTCTTGTTGCCCGGATGCAAGCAGATAAAAATGCTGAATACCGGTTTGTATAACCTGGTTATCGCTAAGCGGATAAATACGCAGACTTCCCTGCTCAATTTCGCGGCGCATTTTCATTGCAGCACCTTCACAGAAATTTTTTTGTATGCCTGCTATAAAATCTGCACGTTTTTGTCCTGAAGCAGGACTGGGATCTCCATTGTCCTGGCAGAATTGAAAATCTTCTGTAAGGATTGCTTCAATATCTTTCATATTGCAGGTGCTGAACACAGCGTTGAACAGCATACTGTCTTTGTAAACCAGTTTTGCAAATAATTCTTTTGTTGTTGCCGAATCTTTAGGAGATTGTGCCAGCAGATGCGATGGTGAAAAAAGAAATAACTGGAAAAAGATTATGATGACAGGTAATGATACTTTTGATAACATGATGATTTTTTAAATTACTGTAAATGACGAACTGAGTCGAGTTTATTGTAGAGTACCGTTGTATCGCCTGGCTGCAGCTCTGTTTTACCTGGATCTGCAGTTGGCCTGTTTACAAATTGCCCTTTTTTATCTATGATAAAATAACAAGGTTCATAAGGGAAAAATTCTCCGTCGGTTGGTTGCCCGGTTATCTCTGTTGCAAGCCTGCGTTCTTCATCTCCGCCTTTTACCAGCACATGATAGCCGGCGGGTTTTAACAACTGAATTTTTTCTTTCCAGC
>JAHEZC010000247.1:3084-5145 GCA_023251275.1 Parafilimonas sp.
TTTATAATGCTCTGTGAGACGGGGAGTATATTTTTTGAATTCGTCGAAACATGGTGGGCATGTGGTCCCCCAGACATCTGCATAGACTACTTTATTTGTAAACTGCGGAAGCTTAAGAACATCTGCAACTGAAGTAAAAGATCCGCCTGAGTTCAGCAGCACGATCTTATCATTTCCTTCGTATGATGTTTTCCAGGTTACATATCCAGCTCCTGCAATGATGATAACGAGTATAGAACCGATCAGGTATTTTTTCCATTGTTTCATTAACTGTTTTGTTTGCAGATAAGTATTACGCGACATAAACTTCCGGAGTTACATCGTTGACATGCGACATTTCAACAAGAGGGAAGAACCCCGCTCCGAAAACAAAACAGGGTTCTTTGATCCCAACCTAACCGAGCTTATATCGTAAATCTTTCGATGAATGCAGATGGTAACGGGAAAGATGATTTTATTTCACTTTTTGCCTGGCCGGCAGGAAGTGTATCTTTCTTTTCTGTATCAGGCTTTGCAGGCGGAACTTGCTTCGGCTTTGATTCAGATGGTTTGTAACGGTATTCGTTGCTGTCCTTTTTGACTTTGTCCTGGGGATTTGGATTTACTTGTTCCTGTTGATTTTCATTATTATCATTCTCATCTCTTTTTATTTCCGGGTGTGTGCGCTTTAAACCATCCTTCGTCATTATATATTCTACATTATTAGTAAAATCCATGCTTCCATCATAAAAATCCCTGCGATAATTCCAGTCATTATCCCAGCCGAATCTCAGGTCCACATGGTCGTACCATCCTACGTTATCATCAACCTGTATGCGTTTGCCTACGGGCACTGCAACAGTGATATATACAGTTTGATTCCTGAATTTTTCGTTTGTGGTGATTTTAATTCCCCTGTCGAAATATAAGGTGCTGTCTTTTTGATAAAGTCTGTAATCTATTTTTGAAGCCAATTCATTCGCTTCCTGCTTTGAGCTTCCGCTCGACATTTTTGCAAGAAAAACCTGGAAACTGTCATTGGGCGACTTAATGATCCTGAGCCTGTGGTTGTTTACATAGACCGTATCTTCATCGAAATTTGCGAAGGGTTCAAAGTGGAGAAAATTTCTTTCTGAATAGTACCATCCGGTTTTGGCAGACCTCAATTCCAGCTTATCTACCTTTGGATTGGAAAGCGTAATTGCTTCTTCTGCCACATTGTTTTGATACCTGAAAGCATCTCTCATGGAGGCTATTAAAGCAATAAGGCAGAACCATCCGAGTATCCACAGCGATACAAAAACAAAACGTACTGCCCTGCTGTTGCTTCTCATTTTGGTTATACGCCGTATGATCCATGTAATAATACCCACTACAGGGACCCAGATAAAAAGTATCAGTGTGCCCCAAGCAAATATATTTTGCCAGCCGTTTGATATCACATAATCCTTAACAGGCAGAAATCCGGTCAATACAACGCCTGTTGAAAACAAGGCGACAACTACGGCAAATAATACACATGCAAGAATAAAGTAAGCGAATATTTTAAAAACAAGGCCGATAGCATCGCCAATGCCACTGCCAGATCTTCTTGCCATAGTACCGGCTTCAGTTCCGACTTTTCTCCCTTTTTCTCCGAGTGTAGTTCCAATCTCTTTTGCCCTCTCGCCAACTTCTTTTCCAAATTCCTTTGCTCTGTCACCAAATCCCTGCATATCCTGCTGGATGGTATTTTTAATTGTATTCAAATCCACTTTTTCTCCCTTCATTTCCAGCTTATCCGAAGTAGTCACAGCTTCGGGAAGTACAAGCCAGAGAATAATATATATAAGCGTAGCACCGGGACTAAATGAAAGGCTTACAAAATTGGGAAAATCAATTGCGCCCCAGTGTGCCCACCTGAACACGAAAGATATAAAGGGAATGAGGAAAAGCACCCTCGGAATCCAGACATTCACACCAAAATATTGAGACAACCCGCTGCACACTCCGGCTATAATTTTATTATCCGGATCACGAAATAATCTTTTTCTGGTTGAGCCGATAACTGTTGATGCTGTACTTGGCACTGCAACCCATAAA
>JAHEZC010000248.1 GCA_023251275.1 Parafilimonas sp.
CGGGAAATTTGCCATCAGCGGGTTGTGGATTTTTGGAAACGGGCATGGAGCAAAGCCTGATACGGTAAAAAATTTTATCGTTTTGCGTTCCGAAAATGACAAACGCAATGCGGTATTAAAATGGTTTACTGTGAACAACGCGTATGCTTACAACATTTATTTCGGCATTGCGCCGGATAAATTATACAACTGCATTATGGTTTATGGTGACAACGAATATTATTTCAAAGCGATGGATAAAGACAAAGCATATTATTTTACGATTGAAGCGATCAATGAAAATGGTGTGAGTGAAAAGACGAAAGTGATTAAAGCGGAATGAACGTAAAGGGATGACAACCTTGTCAAGGTTGTCTTGCCGGATAAATTCCATTCAGGAAAATTTCCGAAAGAATAGAACGTGTTATCAGCGCATTCTTCGGTATTTTGTTTTGGGATTGCGCTTGTGATGATAAATGGAAGAAATAATCACCAGTTTTGCATCTTCATTTACAAAATATATCAGGTTGAACGGATATTTTTTTAACCTCAGTTCCCTGAATTCTTTGTATCTTTTTCCATAGCGTAATGGATCTGATTTGAGGATATCAGTTTTCTCTTTGACTGCTGCAATAAAATTAATTGCAGCCTGTTCGCTTCTCTCTCTATACCAAACTGCTGCCGATTCATATTCCTGTACAGCCCTCGGCTGATATCGGATACCGTAAGTCATTTCTTTTTCCTGTTGCTTATAGCCCGGTTGATCCGCCTGTTTACATTTGCTTCGCTTATCAATTTACCACCATTTTTATACTCATCAAAACGGCTGTCTAGCTCTTTTTTAAATTCTTCATTATATTCTGTATTTTCCAGTTCTTCAGCAAAAGTTTTTACTACCATCAGCACCGCTTTCTTTTGCCTTTTACTCAATATTGGGAGATAATCATTAATTTGTTTATCTACACTTGCCGTATCCATAATCAGAATTTCAGCAAATTTACTTTTTTTTGATATCGTTTGTTTTCTTATTTGGATAAGCTGAAGATGTTGATATAACAGACTATACGGGATGGCAACTTGATAAGATTGTCATCCCGCTTTAGAATATATATCTTACCCCAACCTGCAACTGCCACCGGGAAATTAGATCTGGACTGGCGATAAATGTTTGTTTCAATGACGGATCAAATTGGTAAATGGGCGCATTATTATTGTAGAAAACTGTCAATGGCTGAAGGTATCCGCTGGTAGTGGCATATTTCCTCACACCCCAATTGCTGTTAAGCAGGTTACCGATGTTTACAAAATCCAAACTGAACTGAACGGTTTGAGTTTTTGTTTTCCCTTTGAAATTGAAGTCCTGTAGTATGCGAAAATCCACCTGGCTCCACCACGGTTGTTCACCTCCGTATTTTTCTGTATATCGTCCTCGTAAGCCATTTAAATATTTATCCTGGCTGATGAATTGCTTAAAGGCTGTACGTTGTGCAGCTTCATCCTGTGTGTTACCATTCACATCAACAAGGGTTATAAAAGTCATTTTGTCAATTTCTGCATCTGTCGGTACATACAGCAAATCGTTTGACGATGTGCCGTCATTGTTGATATCACCACCATATACATAAGCAAAACGATTGCCCGATGTCCAACTGCCAAAGAGTGAAAGTGTGGTGGCATACTTTTTATCAGCGCCATAACTGAATTTCTTATATGCTGCCACAATGAAGCGATGTTTGTTTCCATACAGGGATGGAGTGAGTCTTGCTTCATTCGCATTGTTGAGAATCGGGTTCCTGTCAAATGCATCGCTGGAAATTTCCGCAGAAATAGAACTTGCATCTTTGGCAACAAGAAAATTATATCCAAACATTGCATACGCGCCATTTGTAAACGTATGCTGTGCCTGCATACTCAGGTTGAATTGGTAACCCACTTTTGTATTAGTGAAAATATATGCATTTGCAGCGCCCTGGTCAGCGGCTGTGTATATTTTTCTTGTGTCTCTTGTTCCTGAATTAAGTGTTCCGGCAGGAATACCCAACCTATAGTTGCGCACCATCATTGCATTTACATCTTTTGTGTAAGCTATATCAAAAGAAAAAATAGTTCCGAAATCAGCTTTTATATCAGTACCAATATTGCTGCGCCATACCTGCGGCCATTTGAAATTCCGGTCTGTTGCGTTATAAAAAAAACTGAATGGGTTACCGATATGATTGCCTATCCATACAAACGGAAACCGCCCCGTGAATAAACCTGAACCACCACGCAACTGCAATGTTTTATTTCCATTTACGTCCCAGTTAAAACCAACACGCGGCGAGAACAATGGATTGGATTTTGGAAATTTTGTATTGTCAAGTTCTTTACCTTGTCCATTAGTTACCGGATGTCCATTTGCATCGAATAATGTGAGGTCATCATTGTTTGCAACAGTTGGGCTGCCCTCGGTATAAGATCCTTTAAAAGTGCCGTCATCATTGAGGTTGGGAGTTCTGAAGCTGGAATTAAAATAAAACGGAACATCCATTCTTACACCATAAGTAAGCCTGAACCTGTCGCTCATCAACCATTCATCCTGCACATAAGCTGAACCTTGCGCCACTGTAAGATAATACCAGGTCCATACATCTGCTGCGGCACGGTTCTTTGCATAATTCACATCCGCATCAAGCGGGTAAGCGCCAAAAATAGTTGCACCTCCTGAAGGCACAGAATCTTTGAAGGTTTGAATATCTGTATCCCAGAATAAAGTTGGTCCATAGCCTGTCAAATTAAATGAGTTACCGAATTTGAATGATTCATAAGAAGCGCCGATAGTGAGGTTATGATTCTTCACAAAAATGTTGAAATCATTGGTCACCTGGAATGCATCCTGGTTCAGCCTGTTGTGAATAGAGAATGGTTCATGGCCTGCAACAATATAACGAACACTGTATTTGGAAATATTCACTACAGGAAACGGAGCGGAAAATGGATTGCGCTTATCCCTGAATGCAGTATAAACAACCCTTAGCTTATTTGCATAATTGCTGTTGAAATTTGACTTTAGCTCTGCACCAAAAGAATGCAATGTGTTTATTATTTCATATCCTGAATTTCTGAACTGCAGTGTAGTGTAGTCAGGTCCTCTTCTGCCTATGGCGCTTGGGTGAGCAGGTTTTTCTTTAGCTGCTTCAAGACCATTGTAAGTAAAAGATAATTTGTGAATGCTGTTTATATTCCAGTCTAATTTTGCAAGCCATTTATAATTTTTCTGGTCAAGGGAAAAATTCTGATAAGGTCCCGTTTCATAATTGAATCTTTCTTTAAGAATATTGCTCACATCAGCCATGTCTTGTTCCAACACACGTGAGGTAGTTGTAATACCTGCATTGCTATTGTTTCTTGCCAGGTATGCAGAAGCTGCATCTGTTCTTTGTTCTGTTTCAAAACTTGTAAAGAAAAAAAATTTATTTTTTACAATCGGGCCTCCGAATGCAAATCCTGCCTGCAGTTGACTAAGACCAGGAATTTGAAATTTTTCTTTCTCCACTTTTTTACCTGTAAGGCCTTTGTTCCGATAAAATCCATACATAGTTCCTGAAAAATTATTGCTGCCAGATTTGGTAACAGTATTGATACCGGCGCCTGTGAAGCCTGCCTGTGTTACATCATAAGGTGCAATATTTATTTGTATCTGGTCTATTGCATCGAGTGAGATAGGTTGAGCATTGGTTTGTCCTCCGGGCGTGGGAGCATCAAGTCCGAATGGATTATTAAATACAGCGCCATCCAGTGAAAAATTATTGTATTGCCCGTTCCTGCCTGCAAATGATAATCCGTTATACGTAGGAGATGCAGAAGGCGATAAGCGCAGATAATCATCGGAAGAACGTGAAATGGTTGGAAGTGCAGTCAATAGCCTGTTACTGATATTTGTTGATGCACCTGTTCTTTTATTTGAAAATATTTTTGCTCCGGATGAAACGGTAACGTCTTTGAGTGCATTAATTTTTTCTTCCAGCATGAATTCAATGGTATTATTCAAACCAAGGTCAAGATAAATATTATTTTGTGAGGCTTCCTGGTAATTCACACTTATAACGCTTATTGTATAAGGTCCGCCCACACGCATATTGGGTACAGTAAACCTGCCATCAGCTTTTGTAATCAGCATTTGTTTTATACCTGCATCCCGGAATTCAACAATGACCGTAATTGCGGGTAACGGTTGCCCCTTAACATCTTTTATTATTCCGTGTAATGTAGCGGTTGTTACCTGTGCATTTGTGAAAAGAGAGATGCATGAAAAAATAATGCAGTATATAATAAAGCGGAAATAGTTCATAATTTTCATGCAGAATAGTTTTGGCATTACGTAAATTCAGCGATTGACAAAGAAATGATTTTTCTTTATAGCCGGACAACATGTGTGTAAAAAAGAATTAGCGGAAATGATTCTTATTTTGGAATGAAAACTTCCCGCAAAATTTATTTGAATTCTGCATGAATCAAAAACCTGTGAGATCTCAAACATCTCACAGGTTTAAATTGATATTACCACTTACCTGTTTTGTTCTTCCTGCGATGCGACCACATGTTGACGACGCTCATTATTTACTTTACCAAAGCGGTAATTAAACGTAAGGCTTATAGTTCTTGTATTATAATAGTTATTGTCTTTTTCAGACATCCTGAGAAAAGTGCCATTAAACCTGTAACGGTAGCACCACTGGAAAGGATCGCTGATATTCAAGGTAAGACTTCCCTTTTCTTTTAAAATTTGTTTTTGCAAACCGATAGAAACATTATTAAACTGTGGTAATGTTTCTCCTAACTGGTCAACAGATTTGGTGGTATAATTCAGGATCAATTCTCCCTTTAAGCCTTTTCCCAAATTAAATGTATTCGACATGTTTTCATTGAGGGCCAGGTAAAATTTCGAAACAGTATTATTCTCAAGATTATAAAATTTATTGCTGTACACATTGGTAAATAAATTTATCTCCCACCATTTTGCAATTTTAACAGGGATGGTGATATTTAAATTCAGATTGTCTAACTTGTCCACATTTATGGGGTAAAATTCTGTGATCTTTTGTTCCACCACCTGTGCAGCCAGATACCTTATGGCATCGTGTGTGACAGTATAAGAGAAGCTGATGAAATATTTATTTTTAA
>JAHEZC010000249.1:0-4099 GCA_023251275.1 Parafilimonas sp.
ACGTGATGCTGTCATCGGCGGTGTGCTCGATGCATGGATTAATGTGCCTGATTGGATACGCGGCAAATCAACGCCTGAAAAAATGAATTGCAACCTTGCGAAAATGGTGGATCATCTCGATCATATTTGTCAGCTTGCAGGGAATGTTCTGCATATCGGCATAGGAAGCGATCTCGATGGTGGGTATGGCAAAGAGCAGAGCCCGTTTGACTTAGAGACCATTGCCGGACTGCAGAAAATTCCTTTTCTTTTATCAAAAAGAGGCTATACAGAAGCAGATATAGAAAATGCTATGCACGGAAACTGGCTGAGATTTGTGAGAAAAGCCTGGAGTGCATAAAATATACATTCTTTTAAGAAAAAAAACTTCCTATTTCTGGCTTTTACTTTCAAATATTTTGCCCCTGATCCGCTTGCCCAATTCTTCCAGTGTTTGAATATTTGATTTTATCGCCGGTGTTTTCGATTCAGTTATCACAAAAGATTTTCCGAAATATTTTGAATAGCCTTCGTTATTCCAGAACTCTGCCGTGTCTGCAATACTCATAATATCAGTAAAGAAAATTGTTTTGGAAATCTCGGTCAATGGCTTCACAATGCAGGTATCACTTGTTGAAAGCTTAATCAACTTTTGTCTTTCGATAAGTTCAGTCTCATACTTTTTGGCTTTCCCTGAAATGAAATCAATGTAAGCCGTGGAAATATTGTTGTTAATATCAAACACGTGTAAGAAAAAAAGTAAAATTATACATCCGTAAAATATTTTCTGTGATGAAGTAAAAGAAATAAACTCCTTGTACGAATATTTCACAAGCGCTAAATGCAAGTTGAAAAACCATCCCAAAAGAAAATATAAATAAATAACATTTTCAACTCTTCCGAGGTTACTTCCGCCTGCAACCCAAACAAAAAAAAGCTGCAGCAAAAAAAATAGGGATAAATAAACCGTAACAGATAATTTCAGATTTATGAATGGAATTTTTCCACTCTCTTTTATTTTTTCCGCTAACGGGATACCAAAGAATGGAATATAGATCAGTGAAGCTATCAGTATAGAGGATGACCATTTAATGAAATATCCTGCTGATAAAGAAAGCGCTCCTGTTATTGTCCATAATGGCGACCCGGAAAATTCCTGGACGTTTTCCATCCTTTGATAATTTCCCGGCGCTAATATTGCCACTGCACCTGCAGCTAAACATACGATCATTAAAAAAAGAAAAATCATTGATATCTTTTTAATCCTAAATGTATGGTGCAGGCAAATAAAAAATATTAAACAACTGACTATAATTAACGAAACCTCGTTCGACCCGATAATGGCTGTGCATAAGAGAGCAGATAATAAAAACAATAAAGCATTTTTTTGGGTGAAAGAGTGGGGTGAAATTTTTTGAAGAATAATCAATAAAAGCAATGACAGAATATTTGCGACCTGGTAAGTTGAATAGCCGGAAAACCAATAAAAACCTTCCGAAACAGACGGCATCTGAGCGAAGTACAAGAAGATGAGCAATGAACTAATTCCAAGAACTTGTTTTACAGAGGCTATTTTTATCAAAAACTCGCGT
Source organism: Parafilimonas sp. (assembly GCA_023251275.1). Lineage (GTDB taxonomy): Bacteria > Bacteroidota > Bacteroidia > Chitinophagales > Chitinophagaceae > JAHEZC01. The sequence goes on from JAHEZC010000249.1 coordinate 1,572, forward strand.
ACCAAAAAACTTAAAGCAATGGCAAATAAAATAATTATGATGATACTATAAGTCTTATAGGCACCAAAGGAGTGATACAGCAGGGGATTAAGTCTGAGTACCAGCGTGTTGAAGTAACGGCCTGTCCAGCCAAAGTAAGCGCTTTTTAGTACAGTCAAAAAGTTATTATTTGTATCACGGACTGCAAAATAAAAATCGTCGGCTGACGGCTGGTTATACTGTGAAATAAATAAAAATGGCAGAAGAGTATAAACTCCTAATCCGATCATTGCCCATGATATAATATTTTTTTTCATGAAAAAGATTTTTATGCAGCTTTATTGTCAAGCGTACGCCTGCCGGGATTTTGTAAATGCTTTGACCGTTTCAAAGCTAAGATTAAACTATGTTTCCGGCGCAGGTAATGCAGCCATAAATAATCGCAATGGAATTCTGAACAGTTTGAATATTATGATTGTAAATTACAATCGTTTAAAATTTTATGCTAAGGCTAAAGCAGATAAAACTTTCACGGATTACCGATGGTAAAAAGATCATTCCTGAAATTGAAGGATTGCGATTTGTTTCCATCCTGCTTGTCGTTATATCTCATATCAATAATAATCTTTTGCGGATTTATCCCGTAAAAGATCAGAACCTGAATGATCATCCTTTGTCTGTTTTCCTGGAACAATGTGGTGCAGGCGTTCATATTTTTTTCTTCATCAGCGGGTTCATCCTGTCCGTACCATTTCTTGAAGCATTTGTATATAAGCAGAAAAAAATTTCATTAAAGCGGTATTACTACAGGCGGCTTACACGTATTGAACCGCCGTATATCATTTCACTTATTTTCTTTTTTATTGCAACGCTGATTTTTCTTCAGCAGCCATTTGCAGCAGAATTTGAACATTTCACTATAAGCGCTTTTTATCTGCATAATATTATTTATGGTCATATCAGTACGGTTAATCCTGTGGCATGGTCGCTTGAAATTGAAATACAGTTTTACATTGTTTTTCCGCTATTGGCGTATATACTCTTTTTAAAGAAAGATGTGTGGCGCAGAATGATGCTGCTGATCGCATTTGCTCTTGCATCTATTTTTTATCGTACGGATATGAACCTGCTAGCATGCTTAAGAATATTTATTGCAGGGATGATAGCAGCAGAAATTTATCTTGCCAGAAAAGATTTTTTTTTGACCAAAAAAAATATTTCTTATGATATTGCAGGCGTACTTGCATTATACGCTATTATTACTTTATCAGGGTATCAGAACTTGTTGTACAAGCTATTCCTGCTTGCCTGCTACATTGTTTTATTCACTGCTGCATTTAAAGGAAAATGGCTCAATAAGATTTTCACCAATAAAAACATTATGATTATAGGGGGGATGTGTTATTCTGCGTATCTGATGCACTATGCCGTTATTTATTTTAATATCAACTATTTTACAAAATATCTTTTTACACAAAATTATCCGCTCGATATTCTGATACAGACAACTATTCTTTTGCCATTCATAATTTTTCTCAGTGTTGTATTCTTTATTTTAATTGAAAGACCATTTATGGATATTGAATGGCCTGTCAAATTGAAAAACTTTTTAAGTAAACTATCTCTTTTCAAAAAAGATGAATCATCTTCCGGATTTTCTTCGCCCGGACATAAAGAAGATTCTGCCTGACTATAATCATAATTCTCATTTACCTAAAACCATAGTTTTGTTCAAATTTTTATCATGAAGCTACCCATCAAATATGTAAGCCCCGCAGAAGCTTTATCCGTCATACAATCCGGTAACAGAATTTTTATACAGGGCAGCGCCCATACGCCAACTTACCTGCTGGAGCATCTTGCTGATGAAGCGCCGCGATTGAAGAATGTGGAAATAGTTTCCATCAGCGTGTATGGTGACCTGCATATTGACAAACCTGAATTCCATGGTCATTTTCATTTTAATTCCTTGTTCGTATCTGCTGCTGTCCGCAAAGCAGTGAATGAAGGATATGCTGATTATGTGCCTGTTTTCCTGAGTGAAATTCCTGAACTGTTCAAACAAAAAATATTACCTGTTGATGTGGCTATTGTGCATGTATCTCCGCCTGACGATCACGGCTATTGTTCATTAGGTGTATCGGTGGATATTGCACGAAGCGCTGTTGATTCAGCAACCTGTATTATTGCGCAGGTAAATCCCAATGCACCACGCACACACGGCGATGGCATGATACACAGCAGCCGTTTTCATGCAATGGTATCTTGTGATGATCCTTTGCATGAAGCGAACTTTGGCGATAAAGTAAAACAGGATGAATTAAAGATCGGGGAATATATCGCAGAGCTTATTGAAGACCGCAGCACATTGCAGATGGGTATCGGCGCAATTCCCGACGCGGTGTTGCGCTGCCTGCATAATCACAAAGACCTCGGCGTTCACACAGAAATGTGTTCAGATGGCATTATCGAATTGATGGAGAATGATATCATCAACAATAAATTTAAAAAGATACATCCCAATAAATCGGTTTCATCTTTCGCATTGG
>JAHEZC010000249.1:4109-5122 GCA_023251275.1 Parafilimonas sp.
ATTATATGATTATATCCATGATAATCCCGCTTTTGCTTTTCTCGATATAGACTATGTAAATGATCCGCATGTGATCCGCCGCAACAATAAAATGATCGCCATCAACAGCGCTATTGAAATTGATATTACAGGCCAGGTGTGTGCTGACTCTATCGGAACCTATCAATATTCCGGTGTTGGCGGGCAAATGGATTTCATGCGTGGCGCCGCTTTGAGCGATGGAGGCAAGCCGATCATTGCACTGCCTTCACGAACGAATAAAGGTGTTGCGAGAATTGTTCCATTTCTCAAACAGGGAGCAGGTGTGGTTACCACAAGAGCGCATGCGCATTATGTAGTAACAGAATATGGTGTGGCGAATTTATTTGGAAAAAATTTACGGCAGCGAGCCAAAGCATTGATCAGCATTGCACATCCTGATGACAGGGAAGCCCTTGAAAAAGCATGTCATGAGCGGTTTAAAATTTTTTAACTTGTAACATCTTTCAACAAAACTTTCTTATCGCTTACAGATAAACGATGCTTTACCCCAACTTTTAAAGCATAGTTCCGGTCTGTATGGCTCACGGGGAAATCAAAGCAAACCGGGTAATTATATTCCTTCACCTTATCAATAATAATGTTGTAAACATCCTGCCCGAAATGTGTGGTCGTATCTTTCAATTCAGTGAAGCCGCCGATTATTAATCCTGCAAGCGATGATAGCTTCCCGCTGCGTTTCAATTGTATCAGCATACGGTCTATGTTGTATAAATATTCTCCCACATCTTCCAAAAAAAGAATTTTTCCTTTGGTATTGATTTCAGAGGACGAACCCATTAAATGTGCAAGCAAAGAAAGGTTGCCTCCGATTAATTCACCTTCGCAACTTCCTTTCCTGTTCATTGGATGAACGACACAAGTATAATGCATCTGCTTTCCGCTTAAAATTTTTCGGAGTGATTGCACGTATTCATTTTTAAAGCCATCATGATTGAATGCTGATGCCATCGGAGAATGTATGGTCGCGATAT
>JAHEZC010000250.1 GCA_023251275.1 Parafilimonas sp.
GCTTGCATGCGGTGTGTTGTTATTAATGCCCACGCTTTGCGCGGTTGTCTTGGTAAGCAGTAAAATAACTGCGGCAAAAAGAATTATATATTTTCTCATAGCAGGGAATTTTTGTACAAGGTAAAAGATTATTGATGCTTTTACAAAAACTGCTTTTAAAATACACGCAACAAAAAAAACCATCTCCGGGATTGGGATAGCTTTGATAAAAATGAATATTGGGAAACCTAACTATTGGCATTGCTTCATTTTGCAGCCAGCAAAGCTTCTACTTTTTCCAGTCTTTTTTGCAGTTCATCGTTCATTTTCGCAAGTTCCTGTACTGCTTTTACCAGTGGCACCACAAATTGCCCATAAGCAAGGCTATAAGTTTGTTTGTTATTTTCAGGAACAATAACGCCGTTAAAATCGTAGCTTGCTTCCTTAGCCGCTTTCTCTACTTCCTGTGCCACAAAACCGCTGTGACGTATGCTTTCGGATTTAGAAAAATCCTGCTGTTTGGTTAATTTTGCCTTGTTAGGCACATCTCCCCGAATAAATTCATCATATTTTTTTGTCTGAAAATTATACACCACCGGTCTTAACCTCATAATAAAGTCAAGCCCTTTTACTGTTTCGGTTATATTGGTTTTAAATCTTCCGTCTGAAGGGAAAGACCAATCCACCTGGCCTTCTATTACTGCAATAAATGCATCTCCGATACGCACTTTATTGCTGCCATTTACTACAGCATCGGCTCCAATAACAGTGGCGTTCATTAAATCTCCGCTTGACACATCAGCTCCTTTCCCGATAGCCGTATTATATTCGCCTGTTGTATTAGCTAAGAGCGCATAATAACCAAAAGCGGTATTTTCAGATCCCATTGTGTTGGAGTAAAGCGCCAAATAACCATTCCCGGTATTAAGACTACCTGTTGTATTATTATAAAGGGCCTGATAACCAGTGGCAGTGTTGTATAATCCGGTGGTGTTTGAATAAAGCGCCTGGTTGCCATTACCGGTATTGCTATGCCCGCTTGTATTGGAATAAAGCGCCTGGCGACCCGTTGCAGAATTGCCATAACCTGATACGTTTGAATACAAGGCTTTTGAGCCGATTGCGGTATTGCCGGTGGCATCGGCGCCGGCTGATACTCCTAATCCATTATTAAATAAAGCCGAATCTCCGATTGCAACTAAATTACTTTGGAAGGTAGAGCTTTGCAAAGCCCATAAACCAACAGCAACATTGGAATACCCGGTGGTGTTTGCATTTAAGGCGCCTACACCGTTTGCAGTATTTCCTGATCCTGTTGTATTGGAAAAAAGTGAATTTACACCACTTGTTGTGTTCAGCGATCCTGTTGTGTTTGATAAAAGCGTATTTGATCCTGTGGCAGTATTGGAATTGCCGCTAATATTGCCGCTTAAAGAAGAACCACCCGTTGCCGTATTGTAACTGCCATTCGTATTGGATGAAAGCGATCCTGTACCAGTTGCCGTATTGGTGTTACCTGTTGTATTTGCATTAAGCGCTTTAGTACCGATAGCAACATTGTATGCCCCTGATGTATTGTTTTGGCCTGCACCATAGCCCAATGCAACCTCACTGTTGGAGACGTTAAGCTCTCCCGCCCATACATTGTTTAGCCTGAAACGCAGCGGCTGCACATCGGTAGTGCCGATAAATTGGGTGACTGGGTTGATACCTGCATTGCCGGTTAAATTCCATGCATTGTTTGCAGCGCCGATCTGCTGCCATGAAGACCCATTATTGTACCAGAAACTGTTGGATGTACTGTCAAAAACCAGCAAACCTTTTGCCGGGCTTGCTATAGCCAACCGCTGTGCCTGCGTTAAACGTGGAATGAGCACGCCTTTGGTAGTACTCGTTACATCGAGTGCTGCACTTGCATGGGGAGTGTTGTTGTTAATGCCTACACTTTGTGCATTTGTTTTTGTGAGCAGCATAATTATTACTGCAAGGAGGAGTACATATTTTTTCATGAGACTTAATTTGTCGACAAGATAGAAAATTATGAATACACTGATGGAAAAAAGTAAGCATCAATAAAAAAGCCCTCTCCGGTTTTGAACAGGCTTGTTTATTTCACTTGAAATTTCCTAAACAAAAAGTAAATTTTTTCTCACAAAATGAATGCTATAATGTTTTTTCTTCTTTCATATATTCCCTGCGAATACCTTCAATCAAATGGTTGCCTTGAATAGTGTCGCTTTTAGCAGCATAACATTGCAGGGTTGCATATTGAACAGCATTTAATATGGCAGCTCCGCTTAATTCATATTTCATCGCAATATTGTGCAGGTCAATTGAGTTGTCTATAGCCAAACCAAAAGGCAGTGATTTTTGCCATAATGATAACCGTTCATTGAAATTTGGCATCGGGAAATGCACCAATGCATGAAAGCGGCGTATAAAAGCCTCATCGAGATTGTTTTTAAAATTAGAAGCGAGGATTAAAAGACCGGCATAATCCTCCACGCGCTGCAATAAATAACTCACTTCCTGGTTGGCATATTTATCATGTGAACTTTGCACATTGGTGCGTTTCCCGAATAAAGCATCTGCCTCATCAAAAAATAGGATCCAGTTTTTTGATTCCGCTTTTTTGAAAACACTTTCTAAATTCTTTTCTGTTTCACCAATATATTTGGAAACTATTTGTGACAGATCAATGCGATAGACATCTTTTTCAAACTGTTTGCCTAACAATGTAGCCGTCAAAGTCTTACCGGTACCTGAAGGACCAAAGAATAAAACCCTGTAACCTGGCTTTATTTTCCGTTTCAATGTTTCATCCTCATATAGAAGATGATGATGCTGTAACCAGGTCTTAATATCATTTACCTGTTGCTCTGTTTGCGGATGCAGAACAGCATCTTCCCAAAGCATAGTGGTAGTAATACGTTTGGCTGGAAAATCGAGGCCAAAACGCGGCGCTGATTCTTTGCCCAGTAAAATTTTATCGAGCCAGTCGGTTGCAATAATTATTCTGCCGCTCATAAAAGGTTCGCCTTCTTTCACCGGCTCGATCCACAATATATTCTGACGATAAAAAAAATGTTTCTCTGAAAATATCTGCCGTACCCCAAGCCTGCGTTCAATATCATTGCCTGCTAAAATGAACTGTGCGGTTTCTCCGGTAGGCAACATACTTCTGTGGTTTTCGGCTTTCACACCGCCGAACTCAGCAAAATCGCCACCGTTGGGTAAATGCTCGGCAATGATAGATTCAAAAAAGTTGGGTTGTATGTGGGGTACGATTGCAAGCATTAAAATGATCCATTCGTTTTCATTTTCTATTTGAGGAATGTATCGTGTTATTTCCTCATTAATAAGGTATCCATTAAAATTTTCCTGCACCCAATGATGAAAATGGACATATTGCCCATTAAAATGTGTTAAGATGCGGTGAATGATAATTTTCTTTAAATCAATCAGTCCCTGTTCAATAGCGGAAAATGTATTGACAGTTTGATGCAAAGGGTAAATCATGCGTAAATTTAATTCATTTAATCGGTAACTGCATCCGTTTGGGGGTCGGGACAATTACAGGTCACCGGAAAGATATTTGCACCGTTTGCATCAAGCGCTGCACTGGCCGCATCTGATCTTGCCTTGCGTGCTGATTCAATATTATCATGAATTTGCTGCGTATATGCGTCTAATCCGCCGGCGCATCCGCGGTAAGTATAAGGAGTCCTAACTGTACCTCGGTATGTGTTGAACGCAGCTACATGCTGCTGCTCATGTGCTCTTAATGTTGTATTAATAAAGTTTTGTACGGCCCTTTGTTCACATTCATTTAAGCCGGAAGGCACGGTCGGCAAAGTAATTTGCGGATTTGTAGTGAAAACGGAAACCACAGTACCTGTATTGGTGACGCAATCTTCTCCGGAACAATCAGCGCAATTGCTGCCGGCAGAGGATGAACCCGGTGCGGTATAGGAATTACCATAATTGGCATCGGTGAACCCTTGTACCGACACGCCATTGCAGTCGGCAAAATGTCTTGTATTCTGATTTACGACATCCCTTTGTGAAAAAGTTGGAATAGCCATCCTTCCCTCGTCTTCTTTTTCAGGATCAGTTTTGCGGCTTACTGCATTTTCAGGATTTTGCTGTATCACATGTGTAAGCTCATGCGCCATTAATCTTTTTCCTTCCCCTGATTCAATGTTATACTGCCCTTCATTAAAAACAATATTATTTCCAATTGTATATGCTTTGGCATTAACCCCCTTTGCAGAATCATTGGCTTCTTTATCTGTATGGATTTTTACACCTGAAAAATCAAAACCCATTTTGGATGAAAAAAATTGTTGTGCTTTTTTGGGCAATGAATTGCCCTTACCATTTAATGAATGGATGTATGATGAAGTATTACCGGCAGTTGAATTTGCTGACGGTGCTGCCTTTTTTTTCTGCAGTTTCTCTTCTTCTTTCTTCTCAGTTGCCCTATGCAATTTTTTATCTTCTTCTTTTTTATCTTCCATTCTATTTAATTTTTCTTCCTCTTTTTTTTCAGGCTGGCGCTGCAGTTTTTTATCTTCTTCTTTTTTATCTGTCATGCGATGTACTTTCTTATCCTCCTCTTCGCATTTCTCACATTTACGGTGGACAGACTGTGCAGGCATAAAAGCATTTGCCGGTTTAAAAAAAGGTTCGCGTGAAGATTCACCAAAAAAAGAATGTTCCTGTTGGTTATCTTTTTTAAACGTTGCGGCTTCTCTTGTTGCAGTAGAGCGGCGACGGTAATAGCGGCGTATGTGGGATGATTGCATAATCGTTTAAATTTTAGAAAGTATATGTGGCACTATTTAGTTTATGTTTTAAATCTGCAGCTTTTGCTAATTGAGGTGCAGTAGGTTGTGGAATTGGGTCACCTGGCAGAGGCACTTCATCAAACTCTCTGTTAAGTGATCCGAAAATTTCCTGTTCAATAGCTTTTTCCATTTGCCGAACATTTGTATATCCACTACCCGGTTGATGCTTACGTAGAATATCTACAATTGCTTTTGTAACGCCGGTAATATTAACGAACATAGATTCTAATCCTGCATCCCTTATCACTTCATTTATATTGAA
>JAHEZC010000251.1 GCA_023251275.1 Parafilimonas sp.
CTGCAATCCGGGTTTAATGCTTTTACTTCATCTTCATTTATAGCCCTGTTATAGATTCTTATTTCATCAATTGCACCATTAAACCAATAAGGGTATTGAACACTGTTCATCTTCCCAAAAAAAAGATTATAGTTGTTAGTGAAAGTAAGGCCTGTTACCATTGCTGAAAATTTCAATTCACATTCAACATAAAGTTTAACTGTTGTGCCATCATAAGTATAAACAACATGATACCATTTGTTTGTTTCAATATATGGAGAATAACCGGGATACATTGATGAGTTGAGACCATAAAAATTTTCATGGAGAATGTCCGGTGCAGGAATATTACAATTTTGTCCATTTGTATAAGCATTGTCGTCAAACCGCAGCATGTAATTTCCAGTCTGATAATCAACATCTCCTTTATTTATAATAGCATTGCCATGGCATTTACCCATATAGAATCCCATTGGTTTTACAAGAGCATACAACGTAATCTGGTTGGAAGAATTGATAGTAGTACTGGCAGGAATTTGCATATAATTTATCTGGCCATCAAAATAATAAGCACCATTGGGATTGCCATTTTTATCCGGGCCTAAAACTGCATTATTAAAAACCGGGTTATTATTATTTCCGCTTGCATCATTGGCATCACCATTAAAAGGGTAATAAGCCATCAGTCCGAGGTTTAAATCAACCTGCCCAGATAATGCAGGTGAAAGAAATATCATGGTAACAGCAAAAAATATAATATAAAGCAGGGTTTTTTTCACAAATGCCTTTACTTATGCGTCAAATAACAAGTTATCAATAAAGTTAAATAAGAAAATACAATGACAAGAAGGATTGATTGCAGATTAATTCAAATCATCAACTTTTTGCTGCCATTTATACCCTTATTCCTCGCAGCGGATTAACAATCTTTGAAAAGTTGTATATATCTTTCCGGTTCTGAAATCTTCATACAATTATAAATCATGCAACCAAAAAATTACGCCATCAGCGGCGGAGAAGAAGGAAAGAAACGCTTAAATAAACTGGCCGCAGCGCTGCAGCCTTATACATCTTCTTTATTAATACATGCAGGTGTACAGACCGGTTGCAGTTTTCTCGATCTTGGTTGCGGTGGCGGAAATGTCTCGATGCTTGCAGCTCAGTTGGCGGGAGAAGAGGGAAGGGTTACCGGCGTGGATTATGATCCTGTCATAGTACAGCTTGCACAGGAAGACCTTATCACTGAAAATATTCACAACATCGCCTATCAGCACAACAGCGCGTATGATATAAACTTTACAAATGAATTTGATTTTGTATATGCACGGTTCCTTCTCTCTCATCTTAATGATCCAATGAAGGCTTTATTAAAAATGAAACAGGCTGCCAAACAAGGAGGGAAAATTATTGCAGAAGATATACAGTTCAGCAGGCATTTTTCATATCCCGATAATGCAGCTTTCAAACGTTACCAACAGCTATACGCAGAAGTGGTAAAAAGAAAGGGTGGTGATGCAGAACTTGGTGCGGATTTGCCTTTGCTATTCATGGACGCAGGCATAAAAATTATTTCGATGGATGTGATTCAACCGGCATTTTCATCAGGCGATGGAAAATGGCTGGCTTATATTACGATGGATAAAATAAAAGACTCTATACTGGAAGAAGGCGTTGCCGGTTTGGAAGAGATCAACAGCGTGTTGCAGGAAATGGCTGCATTTACAAATGATAAAAATTCAATCATCAGCATGCCGGGCATTTACAGGATCACCGGAATAAAGGATTAGTCGTTCAATATAAATGCCGTCATCGTTTTCGGCCCATGTGCGCCTAAAACCAGCGCCTGCTCTATGTCTGCGGTCTTCGACGGTCCGGAAATAAATGTTGCAAAGCCGTATTCCATATCAGCAATTTTATTATAAGCATCATGCATGGTGGCTGCAATATTTTGTTTGTGTATAATTACTGCAAGATGAGCTGCGATAAAAGGAAGCGCTCTGATCATTATATCATTATCATTGATCCATACAGCGCCGTTTTCGGCAACAGCAAGTTTTGATTCTATGACAAACAGGTCAACATTTTCAAAGCTATGCGGATCGTCTGTAATAGTATAGTCGTCGGCTATTGAAGAAATTTCTTTGCAGGAAGACACTATTCTTTTTGCATCCGGAAAATGTTCATGTATCAACAAAATAATTTCTTCCTGAGTTTTCACCACGAACGGTTTACCCCCGACACTTTTGAATACTTCAACAAATTTTTCACAAGCATCATTAAAAAAAGGAGCAAACTTTTTTATCTCAGGAACTTCTGCAAATTCCGGCTGATTATTTTTTATTGTGCTTAATATTTTTTCGCGGCTGCTCATATCAATTTCAATATCTCAATCTCCAATATCCCAATATCCCAGTATCCCAGTATCCCAATCCCCCAATCCCCAATATGTATTCCTATACTTTTCTCTTCCTGTACCACTCACCAAAAGATTGCTTAGGCGCTTCGGGCATTTCCCGTTGCTTATACCAGGGATTAAATTTATTCTTTACAAAAAATGGCAGATGGTTTAAAAACCATCTTCCTGTTTTACCTGCTGTTCTGTAAAGAGAAGGTTTCGACAAAATATTATTCATACCTTTCATCGCAACTTTTTTTGCAGCAGGCACATAACCTTCTTTCACTAATACCTGCCGCCATTTATATAACTGATCATGGATATCAATTTTTACAGGGCAAACATTGCTGCAACTTCCGCAAAGTGTAGATGCAAAAGGCAGATCAGCATATTGCTTCATATCCAGATTGGGTGCAAGTATAGAGCCGATAGGACCTGCAATTGCTGTATGATAACTGTGCCCGCCGCTCCTCCTGTAAACCGGGCATGTATTAAAACATGCAGCGCAACGGATACATTTCAATGAATTGCGGAATTCTTTTCTGCCCAGTTGCCTGCTTCTGCCATTATCAACAATTACAATATGCATCTCTTGTCCTATGCGCGGTTTTTTGAAATGGCTGCTGTAAGCAGTTACAGGCTGACCTGTTGCACTGCGCGCAAGCAATCGTAAGAATACTCCAAGATGTTTTCTTTGGGGTATAATTTTTTCAATTCCCATGCTTGCAATATGCACATCTGCAAGATGCACACCCATGTCTGCATTGCCTTCATTGGTGCATACTACAAATTCACCTGTTTCTGCAATGGCAAAATTTACTCCTGTTAATGCAACTTTCCTCGTGAGAAATTTTTCTCTTAAGTGCAGGCGCGCTGCATTCGTCAGAAACTGTGGGTCAGCATTGCCGGCAGGCGTGCCAAGATGTTTCTGAAATAATTCGCCAATTTCTTCTTTCTTCCAATGAATACACGGCAACACGATGTGGCTCGGTGGCTCTTTTGCCAATTGCACAATGCTTTCGCCCAGATCCGAATCAATCACTTCTACTCCATGTGCTTCCAAATATTCATTCATGTGACATTCTTCTGTCAGCATGGATTTACTCTTGACCATTTTTGTTACACCATGCTTCTGTAGAATGGAATGAACGATTTCATTGTGTTCTTTCGCATCCGCTGCCCAATGCACATTCACGCCATTTCGTGTTGCATTTTTTTCAAAAGCAATTAAATATTCACTCAGGTTGGAAAGGACATTATTTTTTAGTTGTGATGCAATCTCACGCAGTTCTTCCCATTCCGGAATGGTATTCGCGATCTTATCTCTTTTTGAGCGAATGAACCACAATGTTTCATCATGCCAGTTAACACGAGGCTCGTCACGGTTGAAGTGCTCTGCTAATTGTGGATGATGACCTGTTCTTTCCATATACTTTTTGTAATAGTGCGTTGTCAGCTGTGATTATTGGTACGGTTAATCACGCCACTCAATATCTCAAATAATTTTATTATCACATCACGGGGAATATCGCAAGCACACTTACAACTCACAATTCACTCACCATTCAATATCTCCGCAATATGTTTTACTTTTACATTGCTCCTTTGTCTTTTTAATATTCCTTCGAGATGCATGAGGCAACTCATGTCTGCTCCCACGATAAATTCTGCACCATGTGCAATATGATCTGCAATCCTGTCCTTTCCCATTTTTACACTTACTGCTTCTTCAGAAACACAGAATGTTCCGCCAAAGCCGCAGCACTCATCTGCTCTGCTCAACCCGATCAGCTCCATTCCATTAACCATTTTTAATAATTGCAATGGCTTTGAAAATGGTGCAGCGACTAACTCACTCATCTGGGATAATTTTAACCCTCGCTGTCCATGACAACTTTGATGCATGCCAACTTTATGCGGAAATGATGCATTGATCTTTTCTACTTTCAATATATCGGTTAAAAATTCTGTCAACTCATATATCTTATTTCGGATATCTTTTGCTGCGTGTTCATTTTTTTCATCATGTAAATGATCTTTTATATGCAGCGTGCAACTTCCTGACGGGCATACAATATACTCAAACTCCGCAAAATTTTTTATAAACAACTCATTGCAACCCTTTGCAAGATATTCGAAACCCGAATTCGCCATCGGCTGTCCGCAACAGGTTTGATTTGTTGGATACACGACTTCAACACCCAGCTTCTCCAGCAGTTGTAATGTGGCAATGGCTACCTGCGGGTAAAATTGGTCAATATAGCATGGTATAAACAATCCTGCTCTCATTGTATTGCATCTTCTGTTACAGCATAGTATTTTAATTCTATCAGATCTGATGGCAGCGGATTTTTATTCCAGTGCCGATGAATTGCCAGTGCAGCACCCAATGATGAAGCCTGCGCAACAGTTGCTGCAAATACTTCCATTTGCGGAAATGCATTTGCAAGTAAATGCATATAAACAGGATTCCTGCTGAAGCCGCCATCGACAAAAATTCTTTTCACTGATGTTCCGTTCAACACCAGCTTCGTTGAATGAACCTGCTGTTCAATAATATCTGCGATCAGTTGATGATAAGCTTCTTCATAAGTTTTGAAATCATTCAAATCTCTTTTTGAAAAACACGATGAGTCCACCATTGCATGACCTCGTGTCAATTCTGAATTTACTA